>SDZE01000139.1 GCA_004173095.1 Bradyrhizobiaceae bacterium | reverse complement strand
TGGCGGTTGCCGCTGAAATCGGCGAACGCGAGCGTGCTCCTGTCGAGCACCTTGATGAAGCCCTTGGGGCCGCCGCGGTGCTGCATATAGGGTTGGCCGTCGGCGCTGGCGGTCGCAAGGTAAAAGCTGTTGGTATTCGCCAGCAGCGCCGCAAAATCCTCGTCGATCTCGGTCCGCCAGCCGCTCCCCTGTTCCACATGGGCATAGGCGTCGCGCGATCCCTTCCTGGCCTGGATTGCCTTAACGGTGGGCGTGAAGGCGACGTCGCTCGGATAAATCTGTGTGTCGGACATTGGAGCCACCCTTGTTGATGGCACCAACATGGGCCGTTTTTCGCGTGCAACAATCGTCTCGATTGACACTTCATTGTTGCAAATATTGAAATGACGCCATGGACCGCATCGATGCCATGACCGCCTTTGTCGCAGTAGCCGATCTGCAGGGCTTTGCGCCGGCGGCGCGGCGGCTCGGCGTATCCGCCTCCGCCGTGACCCGGCTGGTGGCATCGCTGGAGCAGCGGCTTGGCGCCCGGCTGCTGCAGCGGACCACGCGGTCGGTGACTCTGACCGATGTTGGTACCCGCTACCTGGAACGGGCGAGGCGCATTCTTGCCGATCTCGCCGAGGCCGATTCCGCTGCGCAGGCCGAGCAGGCGCAGCCGACCGGACGGTTGGTGGTCGCTGCACCCGTCGGCTTCGGACGCCTGCATGTGACTCCACTGATGTCGGCCTATCTGCAGCGCTATTCCGCGGTGTCAGGCGAATTGCGGCTCAATGATCGCATGGTCAATCTGGTGGAGGAGGGTGTGGATGTGGCCGTCCGCGTCGGCGACCTCGCCGACTCCAGCCTGATCGCGCGGCCGGTGGGACACATGCGGCGTGTGGTGGTGGCGTCGCCGGACTATCTGAAGCGCCGCGGCGAGCCGAAAGTGCCGGAGGCTATCGCCGAACATGACACGATTCAGTTCGGCACCGCCGTCGCTGCGCCGGAGTGGCGGTTCGTCAGGGACGGACAGGACCTGCGCTTGCCGCATGCGCCCCGCTTTACCTGCAATGTCGCCGATGCGGCGATCTGGCACGCGGCGCAGGGCGGTGGGCTGACCCGTGTGCTGGCCTATCAGGCGGCGGAGGCGCTAGCGGCTGGAAAACTGACAGTGGTGCTGGCGGATTTCGAGCAGCCGCCGATGCCGATCCATATCGTCTATCCGACGTCACGCCTGCTGTCCGCCAAAGTGCGCGCCTTCATCGATCTGGCAGTCGAGACGACGGATTGGCATTTTGGTGGAAAACGCAAATCGTAGGGTGAGCAAAGGCGCCTTGCGCCGTGCCCACCAACCAATACTCGGCACGATTGGTGGGCACGCTCCGCTTTGCCCACCCTACAAATCGACGGTTCTGGTTCTGCGAAGCGGCACTTCGTAGCGCATCGCGTCCGGGACAAGTGTCAGTCCTTCTGAACGACAACGCTGAACGTGCCATTGGCACGTGCACATGGCACCCCATCGGCGGTGATCAACGCCTGCGCGAAGCAGAGTCGATTTCCGGTCTTCACCACCTCCGTCGTGATCTCCAGCCACTGGCCGATTTTTGCGGGGCCGAGAAAATCGGCGGAGAGATTCACGGTGACCAGCCGCGTGCCGCCGCCGGCGACATGGCCGCAACTCAGACCCATGGCGTTGTCGGCCAGCGCGGTAATCAATCCGCCATGCGCCATGCCGCGCGAATTGGTATGCGCCTCGGCGATCCGCAGACCGAGGATCACGGCCTTGTCGGTGGTCTTCGAGTAGATCGGCTCCCACGGTTCGGTCAGCGGGCTCTTGCGGAAATGCGGCGTGAAGCCGTCGGGGATGGAGGCGGTCATTTGGTCGTCCTTCGTCATGCACCGCATTCAAGCGAACAAGCGCGGAAAGAACAGCCCAACAAAGTTTCAAACGCACCGGCTGTCATCATCCGCGAAAGCGGGTGATCCAGCAGACACAGACCAGTCGGATCGTTTTCACTGCCAGTGTCTGCTGGATCTCCCGGTCAAGCCGGGCGATTACAGCGGGGTGCATTGCCGTCTAATACGGCAGCCCCACGTAATTCTCCGCCAGCGAGGCGCGGGCCATGTCGGAATGCACGACGTAATCGAGTTCGGCCTGCTGCAGCTTGGCGCCGAAGCCGTCATTGTCGGGAAACCGATGCATCATCGAGGTCATCCACCACGAGAAGCGCACGGCCTTCCAGACCCGCTTGAGCGCGGTCGCCGAATAATTGTCGATCCCGGCGGACGACTTCTCGTCGTAAAATTCGCGCAGCGCCTTCGACAGGTAATGCACGTCGGAGGCCGCAAGATTGAGGCCCTTGGCGCCGGTCGGCGGCACGATGTGGGCGGCATCGCCGGCCAGAAACAGGTTGCCGAAGCGCATGGGCTCGGCGACGAAACTGCGCAGCGGTGCGATGCTCTTCTCCAGCGAAGGTCCGGTGATAAGGCTCTCTGCCGCTTCCGGATCGAGGCGCCGGCGCAACTCGTCCCAGAACATGTCGTCGCTCCAGTCCTCGACTTTCTCGTCGAGCGAGCATTGCACGTAATAGCGGCTGCGGGTCTGCGACCGCATCGAGCACAGCGCAAAGCCGCGGGCATGATTGGCGTAGATCAGCTCTGGCGCCACCGGGGGCGTATCCGACAGCAGGCCGAGCCAGCCGAACGGATAGATTCGCTCATAGGTCTGCACGGCCGAGGCGGGGATGGCCTGTCGCGAAGCGCCATGGAAGCCGTCGCAGCCGGCGATGAAATCACAGGCGATCTCGTGGGTGGTGCCGTCCTTCTCGTAGCGGACCCGCGGCGAGCCGCCGTCGAAATCGTGCAACGAGACATTGTCGGCATTGAAAATCGTGGTCAGGCCGGCTGCGTCGCGGGCATCCATCAGGTCGCGCGTCACCTCGGTCTGGCCATAGACGGTGACCACCTTGCCACCGGAAGAGGCCTTGAGGTCGATCCGATGGCGGGTGCCGCCGAACAAAAGCTCGATGCCGTCGTGGATCAGTCCCTCGTGGTGCAATCTCTCGGTGATTCCGAGCTGCTCCAGCTGACCGACCGTGCCTTGTTCGAGCACGCCGGCGCGTATCCGGGCCAGCACGTAATCACGATTCTTGCGCTCGAGAATGACGTTGTCGATTCCGTAGGAATGCAGCAATTGCCCAAGCAGTGTCCCCGCCGGGCCGGAACCGATGATCGCCACTTGTGTGCGCACGACATACTCCACCGTTGATGATGCCTCAGTCTCCCGAGCGAGTTGACAAGTCAAGCATGGCAGCGAGACTGGGCTCATCGGGCTTGCAAAGATGATTATAAGATATAACAATATTCGCCAAGGGCCATTCAAGGCTCGTTGAACAAGTCCGACAGGGCTGGTCCACTGGAAAAAAGTCCAGGGCGCCTGACGGACACGCAGAGGGAGAGACGTCGATGAAGAAGACGCTGTTGGCGTTGCTTGCGGCCGGTTGTCTATTGCCGATCGCCGCACAGGCGCAGGACAAGACCGTCAATCTGAAGGTATCGCTGTGGGTGCCGCCGGCGCATCCGCTGGTGCCGGCCACACAGGCCTGGGCCGCCGACATCGAGAAAGCTTCCGGTGGCAGCATCAAGCTTGCAGTGTTCCCGTCGGAACAACTCGGCAAGGCATTCGACCATTACGACATGGCCCGCGACGGCATCGCCGACATCACTTACGTAAATCCCGGCTATCAGCCCGGCCGCTTCCCAATCGCCGCCGCTGGCCAGCTTCCTTTCGTATTTTCGGAAGGCAAGAAGGGCACGCAGGCTTTCAACGAGTGGTACCAGAAATACGCCAAGACGGAGATGAAGGACACCAAGCTGTGCTTCGCCTTCATCCATGCACCTGGATCGCTGCATGGCAAGAAGAAGATCGTGGTGCCCGACGATCTCAAAGGCGTGAAGGTGCGGCCGGCGCAGAGCACCATCGGCGAAATGGTGAAACTGTTCGGCGGCACCAATGTGCAGGCTTCGGCGCCGGAATCACGCGATGCCATCGAACGTGGCGTGGCGGATGAGATCGCGTTCCCGTGGGGCTCGATCTTCCTGTTCGGCATCGACAAGGTGGTGAAGTATCACATCGATGTGCCGCTCTATTCGACGGTGTTCACCTACAATATCAATCTCGCCAAATACAATTCGATGTCGCCGGCGCAGAAGAAGATCATCGATGATCACTGCTCTCCGGAATGGGCGGCGAAGGTGACCGATCCGTGGGTGGACTACGAATTCGCCGGCATCGCCAAGATGAAGGCACTGCCGGATCACGAGGTCTACCCGCTGACGCCCGAGCAACTCGCCACCTGGAAGAAAGGCGTCGAGCCCCTGCGTGCCGCCTGGGCTGCTGCCGTCAAGAAAGCCGGCGGCGACGCCGATGCGATCGATGCGGAGTTGAAGGCCTCGCTGAAGAAGTACGACGCGGGGCTTTGAGCTTTTTAACCTCTCCCCGTTTGCGGGGAGAGGTCGCCACTCGCATGCGAAGCATGTGAGTGGCGGGTGAGGGGGACTCTCCACGAACTCCGTAGCGCGCGGAGTATCCCTCATCCGACGCGGACTTCGTCCGCGCCACCTTCTCCCCGCATGCGGGGAGAAGGCACCACGCGTCTCTCAGGAATTTTGCATGACCTCCACCCCCGAAGTCACCGCCGACGGCGCGCTCACCGGGCCGCCCGAGCCGCGCAAGAAAAACGTGATGGATCGCTTCATCGATTCCATCGAATGGATCGCGGCCTTCTTCGTCGGCATCGTCGCGCTGAACACGTTCATCGCGGTGTTCATGCGCAAATTCTTCGCGGTCACCATTCCCGATTATTACAATGTCGGCCAGTTCATGCTGGGCGTGCTGATCTTCTGGGGCATCGCCGCCACCTCCTATCGCGGCTCGCATATCACCGTCGATCTGGTCTGGGCCAATGCGACGCCGAAATATCAGCGCTGGATCGACGTGTTCGCAACGCTGGTG
Organism: Bradyrhizobiaceae bacterium; assembly: GCA_004173095.1. Classification (GTDB taxonomy): domain Bacteria; phylum Pseudomonadota; class Alphaproteobacteria; order Rhizobiales; family Xanthobacteraceae; genus Tardiphaga. The sequence goes on along the minus strand of SDZE01000139.1, from coordinate 10,568 downwards.
CTGCTGTTCGTGGTCTCGGTGCAGACCTACACATTGTTCGACAAGGTGGTGGATACCTACAATAGCGGGCTCGTCACCATGGACCTGCAATTGCCGGTATGGCCGTTTTTCCTGCTGTCCTGGATCGGCGACGGTGCCGCCGTGCTCCTGATCGCCATCCGCACCTATCGACTCGTGATGCATCCGGAAGAGATGCACGAGCCCACGATCAAGACCGCGGAGTAACGGGGCAATGGAATTGAGCAATGAAGCGGTCGCGGTCATCGGCTTTGTCAGCCTGTTCGCGCTGATGCTGCTGCGCGTGCCGGTCGGCATGGCGATGGGCCTCGTGGGTATCACCGGTTTCGGCTACATCACCGGCTTTGCGCCTGCGCTGAAGCTCGTCGGCCAGACGACGATGCGCACGGTGACGGATTATTCCTTCGGCGTGATCCCGATGTTTTTGTTGATGGGCGCTTTCGTCTCGGTGTCCGGCATCAGCCGCGAACTGTTTCGCGCGGCAAATACGTTCGTCGGGCACTGGAAGGGCGGCCTCGGCATCGCCACCATCGCGGCCTGCGGCGGCTTTGCCGCCATTTCCGGCTCATCGGTGGCGACGGCGGCGACGTTCTCTGCAGTCGCCTATCCGGAAATGCGGCGGCACAATTATCCGCAGAGCTTTGCCACTGGCGTCATCGCCGTGGGCGGCACGCTCGGTGCCATGCTGCCGCCATCCACGGTGCTGGCCGTCTATGGCATCATCACCCAGCAGGACATCGGCAAGCTGTTCATCGCCGGCATCATTCCCGGCCTGCTGGCGATCTTGATGCACATGATCACCATCGCCATCATCGGCGTGGTCAAACCGGGCTTCCTGCCGGAGGGACCGAAGGCGTCGTGGCGGGAGCGCGCCGCGGCGATTCGCGACGTGTGGTCGCCGCTGCTGCTGTTCGTGTTCGTGATCGGAGGACTCTATGGCGGCTTCTTCATTCCGACCGAGGCCGGCGCGGTGGGCGCCGTCGGCGCTTTCCTGATCGGCGTGCTGCGCGGTAAGCTGAGCAAGGAAGGCATCCTGCAGTCGCTGCTGCAGGCGACGCGGACTGCGGCCGCGGTGTTCACCGTGCTGATCGGTGCTTTGTGTTTCGGCTACTTCCTCACGGTGACTCAGACCCCTCAACATGTAACCGAGTTTCTCACCGGTCTCGGCATCGGCCCTTACGGCGTGCTGGCGCTGATCCTGTTGATGTATCTTGTGCTCGGCTGCCTGATGGATGCGATGGCGATGGTGATTCTCACGGTGCCGATCGTGTTTCCGGTCATCATGGCGCTCGGGTTCGATCCGATCTGGTTCGGGATTATCATTGTCATGACCGTCGAGCTTGGCCTGATCCATCCGCCGGTCGGCATGAACGTCTTCGTGATCAAGAGCGTGATCAAGGACGTCACCATGTCCACGATCTTCAAGGGTGTGTTGCCCTTCGTGGCGACCGATCTGGTGCGGCTGGCCTTGCTGGTCGCGTTTCCGATTATCGCCACCTGGTTGCCGATGCGGATGCTGGGGTGATGCAATGAGCGTTCCGAACCTGCAGACCAGATACGTCTTCAGTCTCGCCATCCAGGTCGGCACGCCCGTCGTCGCCGGCGATCTCGGCTATGGCGTCAGGCGCGTCATTCCCGTGCTGGGCGGCACGGTCAAGGGCGATGGCATCAACGGCACCATCCATCAGGGCGGCGCAGATTTTCAGATCATCCGCCCGGATGGCTTTACGGAGCTGGAAGCGAAATACACGTTCGAACTGGACGACGGCGCGGTGATCTACATCGCCAATTACGGCATCCGCTTCGGACCGAAAGAGGCGCTGGATCGTATTGCGCGGGGTGAGATCGTCGATCCCGGCCTGATCTATTTCAGGTCGGTGCCAAAATTCGAGACCGGGCATCCCGATTATCGCTGGATGATGCAGAACCTCTTCATCGGCGTCGGTGCAAGGCATCCGGACCGCGTCGAGCTGGATGTGCACCAGGTGTTGTAGAGGCGCCGCTCTCTCGACCGTCATTGCGAGTGAAGCGAAGCAATCCAACTGAGTCTTGGTGCGCACTCTGCATTGCTTCTCGCAACGACGGCTGAAAGGTCTTTACTTACTTTCACCCTAATTTCTGGTGTCTACTCCCGCACGACCGGCAAAAGCCGGCGGACATAGGGAGGCGACGATGTTGAGAGCAGCTTTGCTTGGAAGTGCCGTATCGTTCGTGATGGCCATGCCTGTGCTGGCGCAGGATTGGACTAAATCGAAATGGGGTCCGAACGATGAGATCGGCGCCGCCAACTACATGAATCCCGAACGCGTCAAGGCCGCCGCGCAATTGGTGAAGACCGGCAAAACCTATGCACTCGGCATTCCCGTCGGTTCGGACACGCCCGCCTATCCGCCGCGCTCGGTAAAGGTCACCATCGTGCAGCCCGGCCAGGCCGGCAATCACGGCATTGGCCCCAACAACGCAACCTACAACGACGATATGATCACCGGTTGGGTTGGGGTCGGCAGCCAGATGGACGGGCTTGGCCATCTCGGCGTGGACCATGTCTATTACAACGGCAACAAGATCGCCGATTTCGGCGACGTTAGCGGCCTCAAGAAGCTCGGCATCGACAAGGTGCCGCCGCTGGTCGCACGTGGCGTGATGCTCGACATGGCGGCCTATTTCAAGACGGATGTCGTCAAGGAAGGCACCGCCTTCAACACCAAGGAGATCGAGGAAGCCGCCAAGGCGCAGGGCGTCGAGATCAGAGAGGGGGATGTGGTGCTGTTCCACACCGGCTGGCTCAGCCTCGTGGGGAAGGATGACAAGCGCTACAATGGCGGCGAGCCCGGGCTTGGCGTCGAGGGTGCGAAATATCTGACCAGCAAGGGCGTGGTCGCGGTCGGTGCCGATACATGGGGGGTCGAGGTGGTGCCGTTCGAGAAGAAGACCGTGTTCGAGGTCCACCAGATCCTGCTGGCGATGAACGGGACTTACATCTTGGAGAACATGGACACGTCCGAACTGGCCAAGGACAAGGGCTACGAGTTCCTGTTCGTGCTCGGTCAGCCGCGCTTTAAGGGTGGCGTGCAGAGCATGATCAATCCGGTGGCGATCAGGTAAACCCGACCCGGTCCTCTCCACCGTCATCGAGAGCGTAGCGAAGCGATCCTGAAGACCACAAGCAAACAATGGATCGCTTCGCCCCTCGCAACGACGGGACACACGGGCGTAGCGCAGCCATCCCAGTTGACTCGCGCCCAATCCGTTATAATCTATAATTATTCTGACCAAGACTTAATCGGTGCCGATGACCCAAGCTGCTTCCCTGCTCCAGACCGAAACCCGTGGCCGTGTGCTGCTGGTCGGGCTGAACCGCCCCGCCAAGCGCAATGCGCTCAATGACGGGATCATCCTCGAGATCGAGCAGGTGTTCCGTGCGCTGCCCGAGGAGGTCGGCGCTGTCGTGATTCATGGCCTGGGCGGGCATTTCTCGGCCGGCCTCGATCTGTCCGAGCTGAAGGAGCGCGATGCGACTGCGGGGCTGATGCATTCGCGGATGTGGCACCGTGTGTTCGACCTGATCCAGCAGGCGCGCGTACCCGTCATCGCAGCGCTGCAGGGTGCGGTGATCGGGGGCGGGCTCGAGCTTGCCTGTGCCGCGCATATCCGCGTGGCCGATCCGTCGGTTTATTACGCGCTGCCGGAAGGAAGCCGCGGCATCTTCGTTGGCGGTGGCGCCTCGATGCGGCTGCCGCGCTTGATCGGCGTGCACCGGATGGCCGACATGATGCTCACCGGCCGGGTCTACAAGGCGGAGGAGGGCGTCACGCTCGGCTTCTCGCAATATATCACCGAGGCGGAGGGCGCCCTTGCCAAGGCGCTCGAGCTCGCCGAGCGCGTGGCGCAAAATGCGCCGCTGACCAATTTCGCCGTGCTGCAGGCGCTGCCGTTGATCGCCGAAGCCAGCCCGCAAACCGGCTTGATGCTGGAATCGCTGATGGCCTCGGTGGCGCAGAGCGATCAGGAGGCGAAAAATCGGATTCGCGATTTTCTGGAGAAGAAAGTCGGCAAGGTGAAATCGGACTGACCGCTGCTCACATAAGATACCAAGAACAAGAATAGCGGGACGGAACTACACAGGGAACGGCACAACGATGTCTGCAGTGGCGAAGACGAGCGACCAGTCGGGAGGCGCGGCCGGGCATCCGCTGCGCCCGATCTCCTATAGCGATCCGGCCGTCAGCGTGGAGCGTCGCGACGACGGCACGATCTATCTGCGGCCGACCAATGTAATCGGCGATTATCCCACCCGCCTCACCGATTATCTGCATCGCTTCGCCGACGAGGCGCCGGACCGCGTGTTCATCGCCGAGCGCGGCGACGATGATGGCTGGCGCGAACTCACTTATGCGCAGATGCTCGACGCGACGCGTCGGATTGCGTCGGCGTTGCTGGCGCGTAATCTTTCGCCTGATCGCCCGATCGTCATCCTGTCGGGCAATTCCGTCGACCATGCATTGGTGGCCTTCGGTGCGCTTTATGCGGGCATTCCGTTCGCCCCGGTATCGCCGGCCTATTCGCTGGTGTCGAAGGATTACGGCAAGCTGAAATATCTGATGAAGCTGCTGACGCCAGGCCTCGTCTTCGTCGATGACGGCGATGCGTTTGCGGATGCGATCCGTCTGAACGTTCCCGATGATGTCGAAGTTGTCGTCGCAAGCGGCGCACTCGCAGACCGCCAAGCGACGCGATTGTCCGAACTGCTGATGACGGCCGAAGCCGACGGTCTGGATGCAGCCCATCAGGCCATTGGCCCGGACACGATCGCAAAATTCCTGCTGACGTCGGGATCGACCGGCAATCCAAAGGCAGTGATCAACACCCAGCGCATGATGTGCGCCAACCAGATCATGCTGCGCGACACGCTGGCCTTCCTGAAAGATGAGCCGCCGGTGATCATCGACTGGTTGCCGTGGAATCATACATTCGGCGGCAATCACAATATCGGGCTGACGCTGTTCAACGGCGGCTCGATGTATCTCGACAAGGGCAAGCCTACGCCCGCGGGAATCGCAGAAACCATCCGCAACCTGCGTGAAATTTCACCGACGGTGTATTTCAACGTGCCGAAGGGCTACGAGTCGCTGCTGCCCTATCTGCGCGATGACGCGGAACTGCGCGAGAAGTTCTTTGCGCGACTGCATGCGATGTTCTTCTCGGGGGCGGCGCTGTCACCCTATGTGTGGGGCAGCCTCGACGAGCTATCGGTGCAGACCACCGGCAAGCGCGTGCCGATGCTGACCGGGCTCGGCGCCACCGAGACGTCGCCATTCTTCATGTGCGTGACGCCGCTGACCAGTCGTTCCGGTCATGTCGGGCTGCCCGTGCCGGGCAATGATGCCAAACTGGTCCCGAACAACGGCAAAATGGAAGTGCGTGCCAAGGGCCCGAACGTCACGCCGGGTTACTGGAGGCAGCCCGAACTCACCGCAAAGGCGTTCGACGACGAGGGCTATTACATCTTCGGGGACGCGCTGAAGGCGGTCGATCCCGACGATCTGTCGGCGGGCTTCGATTTCGATGGACGGATCTCCGAGGACTTCAAGCTAGGCAGCGGCACCTGGGTCAGCGTCGGTCCGCTGCGCGCGCGCTTCGTCGGCGCCTGTGCGCCGCTGGTGCGCGACGTCGTCATCGCCGGCATCAATCGCGACGAACTCGCAGCCCTGGTGATCCTCGATCTCGATGGCTGCCGGGTGATCAATCCCGATCTGCCGGCGGGAGATCTTGCGGCTGCTGCCCATGACCCGCGCGTCCGCGAGGCATTCCGCGAGAGGCTGGCGCTCTTCATGGCTGGTGCCACCGGCTCATCGACGCGTATCGCCCAGGCGGTGCTGCTCGATACGCCGTTGTCGATCGACCGCGGCGAGGTGACCGACAAGGGCTCGGTCAACCAGCGCGCCGTGCTGGAGCACCGGGAGGCACTGATCGACGATCTCTATGCGGGGGCAGCGCAGGTCGGCGTAATCTCCGTCTCTTAAGTCATGCGTAGTTTGCAACTGCACCAAGGCGTGGCGTCGCGCAAACATAGCTTGGGCTTTAAGACTGCGACCAAGCACCCCGGCGATAGTTCTTTACCGCCACGGCGGCACTGACCTAAAGAAGGGGCTGAAAGAGCAGCCGGACTTTGTTTAGCTGTCGATAACAAAAGAACCTCAGGGAGAGACCAATGACCAAGCTTCAATTGGCGATTGTGGCCGTGGCCGCGTCGCTGGCAGTTTCGGCGCCAGGCCATGCCCAGACGCCGGACATCACCATCGGCATCACCACCTCCACCACCGGTCCGGCTGCAGCCCTCGGCATTCCCGAGCGCAATGCGCTGGAATTCGTGCCGAAGGAGATCGGCGGCGTGCCGCTCAAGATCATCGTGCTCGACGATGGCGGCGATCCGACCACGGCGACCACCAATGCCCGTCGTTTCATGACGGAGTCCAAGGCCGATATCATCATGGGATCGGCGGTGACGCCGACCAGCATTGCGGTGTCCAACGTGGCTAACGAAGCCGGCGTGCCGCATTTCGCGCTGTCGCCGCTGCCGATCACGCCGGAGCGTGCCAAGTGGTCCGTGGCCATGCCGCAGCCGGTGCCGATCGTCGGCAAGGTGATGTACGACCACATGAAGACCAAGGGGATCAAGACCATCGGCTATATCGGCTATTCCGATAGCTACGGCGATCTGTGGTTCAACGATCTCAAGACCCAGGCCGTGCCGATGGGCATCAACATCGTCGGAGAAGAGCGTTTCGCCCGGCCCGATACGTCGGTCACCGGCCAGGTGCTGAAGTTGATCGCGGCCAATCCTGACGCCATCCTGGTCGGCGCGTCAGGCACCGCCGCAGCACTGCCGCAGACTGAACTGCGCGACAAAGGCTATAAGGGCCTGATCTACCAGACCCACGGTGCGGCATCGATGGATTTCATCCGTATCGCCGGCAAGGCCGCCGAGGGTGTGCTGATGGCGTCCGGCCCAGTGATGTATCCGGAAGGCCAGGCCGATACGGCGCTGACCAAGAAGCCCGGCATGACGCTCAATGCAGCCTATGAAGCCAAATATGGCCCCAACAGCCGCAGTCAGTTCGCCGGCCATTCCTACGACGCCTTCGAGATCCTCAAGCGCGTGATCCCGACGGCACTCAAGACCGCCAAGCCCGGCACCCCCGAGTTCCGCGAAGCGGTCCGCCAGGCTCTGCTCACCGAACGTGAAATCCCGGCGACCCAGGGCGTCTACAACTTCACCGAAAAGGATCGCTACGGTCTGGACGAGCGCTCGCGCATCCTGCTGACCGTCAAGGACGGCAAATACGTTCTGGCGCAGTAGTCTCTTGCTTCACCTCTCCCCACCGGGGGAGAGGTGAAGGAGCGCCACGATATTTGGGCGGATTGAGCGGCGCCATGCCGCTTTCCCTGCAGCGCAATATTGGCTAACCAACGCCGGCCTTCACCCGAAGGCCGGCGTTTTGCCGTGCGCGTTCTCGCGCAATCGTCACTTGCGTGCGGTTGGCAGGCCCTGATGTGCCGCCGCGGCCGCTGCGTTCCCGTCCATCCAAGAGAGTCGAATCATGTCCAAGCTTCATCTGGCGATCGCGGCCGTTGCCGCCGCGCTGGCCGTGGCTTCCCCGGCGGAAGCCCAAAACCCCGAAATCACCATCGGCGTCAGCCTGTCGACCACCGGCCCCGCCGCCGCCCTCGGCGTGCCCGCGCGCAATGCGCTGGAATTCGTGCCGAAAGAGATCGGTGGCGTGCCGCTGAAGCTGATCGTGCTTGATGACGGCGGCGACCCGACCACGGCCACAACCAATGCCCGCCGCTTCGTGTCGGAATCCAAGGCCGACATCATCGTCGGCTCGTCGATCGTACCGCCGTCCATCGCCATCTCGGCGGTCGCCAACGAAGCCGGTATCCCGCATTTCAGCCTGTCGCCGATGCCGTTCACCCCGGCCCGCGCCAAGTGGTCGGTGGACATGCCGCAGCCGGTCGAGATTGTCGGCAAGATCATGTACGACCACATGAAGGCCCATGGCGTGAAGACCATCGGCTATATCGGCTATTCCGACAGCTATGGCGATCTCTGGTTCAACGACCTCAAGAGCCAGACCGGCCCGATGGGGATGAAGATCGTCACCGACGAGCGTTTTGCCCGTCCGGATACGTCGATTACCGGCCAGGCGCTCAAACTGATCGCATCGGCACCCGATGCCATTCTGATCGGCGCCGCCGGCACCGGCGCGGGCATGCCGCAGTCCGAATTGCGCGACCGCGGCTATAAGGGGCTGATCTATCAGACCCACGGCGCTGCCTCATCGGACTTCATCCGTATTGCCGGCAAGGCAGCCGAAGGCGTGCTGATGGCAGCCGGTCCGGTGATGAACCCGGAAGGCCAGCCGGATTCGGCGCTGACCAAGAAGCCCGGCCTGGCGCTGAACTCCGCCTATGAAGCCAAGTATGGCGCCGACAGCCGCAGCCAGTTTGCCGGCCATTCCTACGACGTGTTCGAAGTTCTGAAGCGCGTGGTGCCGACGGCGCTGAAGACTGCAAAGCCCGGCACGCCCGAGTTCCGCGAAGCGATCCGCCAGGCGCTGATCAGCGAGCGCGAAATCCCGGCGAGCCAGGGTGTCTACAACTACACCCAAACCGACCGCAACGGCGTCGATGATCGTTCGCGGATCCTGTTGACGGTGAAGGACGGAAAATACGTTCCGGCGAAGTAGGGGATGCTGAAGTAAGGGTGGTGGTGGGCACGCTTCGCTTTGCCCACCCTACGTTTTTCATTTGGTGTAGGGTGGGCAAAGCGAAGCGTGCCCACCACCTCAATCACACCGCGCTGTCGCCTTCATGCTGGAATCCCAGATAGCTCGCGACCACGCGCTGATTGCTGGCGATGTCGCTGGCTTTGCCGTCGAGCACGAATTCGCCGAGCTCCATCACATAGGCACGGTCGGCAATTTTCAGCGCCGCCTGCGCATTTTGCTCGACCAGCAGCACGGCAACGCCGGCGGCTTTCAGCTCACCGACGATGCGGAAAATATCTGCGACAATGATCGGTGCGAGGCCGAGGCTCGGTTCGTCGAGCATCAGCAGTTTCGGCGCGCCCATCAGCGCGCGGCCCATCGCGAGCATCTGCTGCTCGCCGCCAGACAGTGTGCCGGCGAGTTGCTTGCGGCGTTCCTTGAGGCGCGGGAACAGCGTGTAGACATGCTCGAAGGACCGCGCGGCGGTCGCCTTGTCGATGCGGAAGGCGCCGAGCAAGAGGTTGTCCTCGACATTCATCGTGGCGAACAGCTCGCGATGCTCCGGCACCAGGCTGAGGCCGGCGGCGACGCGATCTTCGATGTCGAGCTTGGAAATTTCCTTGCCGGCGAAGCGTACGCTGCCCTTCAGCGGAAAAATGCCCATGGTGGCGTTCAACAGCGTCGTCTTGCCGGCGCCATTGGCACCGATGATGGTGACGATCTCGCCATCGCGCACTTCGAGATTAACTGCGCGGACGGCCTCCACCTTGCCATAGGCGACATGGGCGTCGGCGACTTGCAGCAGCGCACTGGTTTGAGAGCTCATGCGGCGGCTCCGAGATAGGCTTTGATCACGTCGGCATTGGTCTTGATCTCGGCAGGCGTGCCCTCCGCGATCTTGGTGCCGAAATCGAGCACCACGATGCGGTCGGCGAGATTCATGACGAAGCCCATGTCGTGTTCGACCAGCAGCACCGACATGCCGCCTTCGCGCAGCTGGCGCAGCAATGCAGCGAGCTGCTGCTTCTCCATATGGCGCAGGCCGGCGGCCGGCTCGTCCAGCAACAGCAGCATCGGATCGACGCACAGCGCGCGGGCGATCTCGACGATGCGTTGCTGGCCCAATGACAGGCTGCCTGCCAGCTGATTCATTTGGTCGCCGAGACCGACGCGCTCAATCTGCCTGGCCGCTTCTGCCAACAGTCTGGCTTCGTCGGCACGGTCGAGCCGCAGCATGCTGGCGATGGCGCACGCGCGGCCGCGCAGATGAGCGCCGAGGGCCACGTTCTCCAGCACGGTCATGTCGGGCACCAGCTTCACATGCTGGAAAGTGCGGGCGACGCCAAGCTTGACCACCTCCTGCGGCGGCGCGCCGGACACGCTCTCGCCGCGGACCGTAACGGTGCCGGCCGTGGCCTGCAGCACGCCGGTGATCAGATTGAATGTGGTGCTCTTGCCAGCGCCGTTGGGGCCGATCAGTGCGACGATCTCGCGGCTCTTCACGGCGAACGACACGTCATTGACAGCCACCACGCCGCCAAACTGTTTGCGTGCCTTCTCGACCTGCAGAAGCACGCCATCCGCAGGCGCACTCTCGGCGCGCGTGGGGAGCGCGTCGGCGGGCGCCGGACGTCGACGGCTGTCGCCTTGCGGCAGCAGCGCGGTCAGCCACGGCCACATGCCGGTCGGCGCCAGTTGCAGCAATGCGACGAGCAAAATGCCGAACACGATGGTTTCGAGCTGGCCGCTCCCGCCGAAGATCAGCGGCAGATAGCTTTG
>SDZE01000186.1 GCA_004173095.1 Bradyrhizobiaceae bacterium | reverse complement strand
AGCGATGAGGTATCGGTGCCCGAGGTCGGCTCGGTCACGCCGAATGCCTGCAGTCGGACTTCGCCCGATGCGATCTTCGGGAGCCATTTGGCCTTTTGCTCGTCATTGCCATGCCGCAGCACGGTGCCCATCGTATACATCTGGGCGTGGCAGCCGCCGCCATTGCAGCCGGCGCGCTGGATCTCTTCCAGGATCGCGGCAGCGGCCGACAGCTTCAGGCCCGAGCCGCCATACTCTTCCGGGATCAGCACCGAGAGATAGCCGGCTTCCGTCAGCGCATCGACGAAGGCTTTCGGATAGGCCATCTCGCGATCGAGCTTGCGCCAGTACTCGCCGGGAAACTGCGCGCACAGTTTGGCAACGGCATCGCGGATGTCAGCAAATTCGTCCGCTTCAGCGGCAGCATGTTTCGTCAAGGAACTGGCTTCTCTTCTCGAGGGGAAATTGGATAATCCCGGCTGCGAGATCTACGGCGTCAGGTGATCCTGACCGGCAGATGCTCATAGCCTTTGACGAAGCTCGAATACACGCGCTTGGGTTCCCCCACAACTTCGATGTTTTCGAACCGTTTCAGTATTTCCTCCCAAACGATCTTCAATTGCAACTCCGCCAGGCGCATGCCCACGCAGCGGTGTATGCCGAAACCGAATGACAAATGAATTTTTGGCCGTTTGCGGTCGATGATAAATTCGTTCGGCCGCTCGATCACTTCCTCGTCGCGGTTGCCGGAGACGTACCACATCACCACCCGGTCCCCCTTCTTGATGTCCTTTCCGCCCAGATTGGTATCCTGCAAAGCCGTCCGGCGCATATGCGCCAGCGGCGTCTGCCAGCGGATCACTTCCGGCACCATGGTTTCGATCAGCGCGGGGTTATCACGGAGCTTCTGATACTGGTCGGGATTCTCGTTCAGCGCGAGCACCGAGCCGGTCATCGTATTGCGGGTGGTATCGTTGCCGCCGACGATCAGCAGGATCATGTTGCCCATCAGATTGTCCTGGTCCATGAAACGGGTGGCATCACTATGCGCCATCATGGAAATCAGGTCATTCCGCGGTTCGGAATTCACCCGCTCATTCCAGAGCGTCTGGAAAAAGTTGAAGCACTCGCCCATCTCGCGGCGGCGCTCGTCTTCCGACGATACGATGCCGCTCTTGGGCAGCGCGGTGGCCACGTCCGACCAGCGCGTCAGCTTGCGGCGCTGCTCGAACGGGAAGTCGAACAGCGTCGCCAGCATCTGCGTGGTCAGCTCGATCGAGACGCGATCGACCCAATCGAAGGTCTCGTTGCGCGGCAGCCCATCCAGCACGCGGCCGGTGCGCTCGCGGATCAGCTTGGCGAGCTCGTCGAGATGATCGGGGGTGAACATCGGCGTCACGGTCTTGCGCTGCGGCGTATGCTTCGGCTCGTCCATCGAGATGAAGCTCGGCCAGCTATAGCCTTCCGGTTCGTCGCGGATGCCGATGCCGCCGAGCTTGCTGTCCGACGAGAATATCCCGTGGCTGGTATCGACCTTCATGATGTCGTTGTATTTGGTCACCGACCAGTAAGGTTCGATCGGCGCGCTGGTGCAGTAATGCACCGGCTCCTCCGCGCGCAGCCGCTCGAAGAACGGCCATAGCGTATCTGTAGCGAACAGTTTGGGCGCGCCGGGATGAAAGTCCTTCAGCGGCATTGAATAAGCGAGCTCGCGCGCGATGCGCTGGGTCTCGGCTCTGTCGGAATTGATCGTGCCATGCATGGGAATGGTCCAGTGGTTGTCGTTTAAATATCAAAACCCCCGTCATTGCGAGGAGCCCTTGCGACGAAGCAATCCGGTCTTTTCTCTTGGACAGGCACTGGATTGCCGCGTCGCTTCGCTCCTCGCAATGACGCAGATGGTTCAGCCGGCGATCCGCACCGGCAGTGTCTCGTAGCCCTTCACGAAGCTCGAATAGGGCCGCTGTGGTTCGCCCACGACCTCGATGCGCTTAAACCGTTTCATGATTTCCTGCCAAACGATCTTCAATTGCAGTTCGGCGAGGCGCAGCCCGACGCAGCGGTGGATGCCGAAGCCGAACGAGAGGTGACGGTTGGGGCGCGCGCGATCGATGATGAAGTCGTCCGGCTGCTCGATCATCTCCTCGTCGCGATTGCCGGAGACGTACCACATCACGACCTTGTCGCCCTTCTTGATTTGCTTGCCGCCGAGTTCGATATCCTGCGTCGCGGTGCGGCGCATATGCGCCAGCGGCGTCTGCCAGCGGATCACTTCCGGCACCATGCTGTCGATCAAGGCGGGATTGGCGCGCAGCTTGTCGTATTCCCGCGGAAACTGATTGAGCGCGTAGACGCTGCCCGACATGGAATTGCGCGTGGTGTCGTTGCCGCCGACAATTAGCAGAATGATGTTGCCGAGGAAGTTCTGCGAATCGAGATGCCGCGTGGCGTCGCTATGCGCCATCATCGATAAAAGATCACTCTTTGGTGGCGCATTCATGCGCTCCTGAAACAGATTGGCGAAATAGTCGCCGCATTCGACAAGTTCGGCCTGCCGCCGCGTTTCGGCCTCCGGCGTCAGCGGAATCGTGGTGGCGACATCGGACCAGTGCGTCAGCTTGCGGCGCTCCTCCCAAGGGAAATCGAACAGAACCGCGAGCATCTGCGTGGTCAGTTCGACCGAGACGCGATCGACCCAGTCGAAGGTCTCGTTGCGCGGCAGCGAGTCCAGCACCTGGCCGGCGCGTTGCCGGATCGCGTCGGACAGCGCGTCCATGTGGGTCGGGGTGAACATCGGTGCCACGGTCTTGCGTTGTGCCGAATGGGTCGGCGGATCCATGGCGATGAAGCTCGGGCGGCGGTAGTTGATCTCGACATCGCGGATCGTGATGCCGCCGAGCAGCGCGGCCGAGGAGAACACCGCGTGATTGGTCTCGATGCTCATGATGTCGTTGTATTTGGTCACCGACCAATACGGCCCGAACATGCTGTCGCGGCAGTAATGAACCGGGTCTTCGCGGCGCAGGCGTTCGAAATAGGGCCAGAACGTATCGTCGCGGAACAGCGCGGGATTGCCCGGATCGAAGTCTTCGAGCGGCGTGGCATAAGCGGTGTCGCGGGCGCGGCGCTGGCGGAGGGTGTGATCGGAGTCCAGCGTGCGTTCGACTTCAATTGTCCCGTGCATGACAATCCCCGGTTTGTTTCGTCCCTGATGCACACCGTCTTGCGTTGCGGTGGCTTTATTGCGTCTAATTAGATGCTGGAATGAGCACGGACGCAAGCGCGGCTACAACTTTCGGACGAGCCGAAATGGTTGATTTACCAGCGTATTTGCTGTCTTCAATGGGACAAATGCGCGCCTCGTGCGCCAGAAACAAGACCAGACCGGAGGCCGCCCGATGATTTCGAACGCCCAACGCATGTTCAACTTCGATCTCGGCGAGACCGCGGAAGCGATCCGCGAAACCGTGCGTAATTTCGCGCAGAACGAGATCGCGCCGCGTGCGGACGCCATCGACAAGACGAACCAGTTTCCGATCGACCTGTGGCCGAAGCTTGGTGAGCTCGGATTGCACGGTATCACGGTCGAGGAAGAGTATGGCGGGGCAGGGCTCGGCTATCTCGAACACGTCATCGCCATGGAGGAAGTGTCTCGCGC
>SDZE01000289.1 GCA_004173095.1 Bradyrhizobiaceae bacterium | reverse complement strand
AGGTGCGGATTTCCGTGCGGCCGCCGATATCCAGGGTGACCACGATCCGATCCCCGGCGGCGCCGGTGGATAGGATGCGCGCGCCCTTCGGCAGGCTGGCCGTCGTCGCCGTCGTGACGGCGCTTCCCTCGCTGCGGAAAAGGCGGTAGCCGATCACGACCAGCAAGGCGCCGACGCCGAGCGCCGTGGTCAGCCCCGCGATCAACATCATGCGGCGAACGCGCGCGATCATCGCAGCCTGGTCGGCAGTGGGTTCGGGCAACGGCTCTGAATTCGGCGCGGCAGGTTGGGTCATTGAAGGCTCGTTGAAGAGTAAGGTTTTCGGAATGAACGATCAGCGCGTCACCGTCACCGTCCAGGGCGACGAAGATTCCAACCGGCTCGATCGCGTGCTGGCGGTGCGAGCGCCTGCGCTGTCGCGCTCGCGGCTGAAGGCATTGATCCTCGCCGGACAGGTCTCGCTGACCCGCGCCAGCCAGGATCCCGCCGCCGTGCGCGACCCCGCTTATCACGTCATTGCGGGCGATACGATCACAATCGACGTGCCGCCCGCGGCCCCCGCCGAGCCCGAAGGCGAGGACATCGCCCTCGACATCGTGTTCGAGGACGAGGACATCATCGTCATCAACAAGCCGAAGGGCCTGGTGGTGCACCCCGCCGCCGGCCATGAAACCGGCACGCTGGTGAATGCGCTGATCGCCCATTGCGGCGCATCGCTGTCGGGCATCGGCGGCGTCAAGCGCCCGGGCATCGTGCACCGACTCGACAAGGACACCACCGGGCTGATGGTGGTCGCCAAGAACGACGCCGCGCATCAGTCGCTCACCACGCAATTCGCCGATCACGGCCGCACCAACGAGATGCGGCGCGGCTACAAGGCGTTTGCCTGGGGCGTGCCGAACCGTCCGCGCGGCAGCATCGATGCGCCCATCGACCGTCATCCGCATGCGCGCGAGAAGATGGCCGTGCGCGACGGCGGCCGCGAAGCGGTGACGCACTGGACCGTGCTGGAACAGTTCGCCGATCGGATGGGACGGCCGGCGGCCTCGCTGCTCGAATGCCAGCTCGAAACCGGGCGCACGCATCAGATCCGCGTCCATCTCGCCCATATCCAGCATCCGCTGATGGGCGACGGCGTTTACGGCCCGCACTTCAAGACCAAGGCCTCGTCGCTCGGTGCGCTCAGCAAGGCCGCGCTGGAATCCCTCGATCGGCAGGCCCTGCACGCCTATCTGCTGGCGCTCGAACATCCCCGCAGCGGCGAGATTCTGGAGTGGACCGCTGACCTTCCGGACGACCTCGCGGCCCTGCGCAAGCATCTCGCCCTGACAGAATGACGCAGATGCATATAAAAAATCGCTATATTTCAGTATCTTATTATCGCCACACGGCAACGTGACAGAAAATTCACTTCCATACCGCTCGGTAGAGGGTGTATGTTGCACCTGCGTCAAGTGAGACGCGGAACATCGCAGCCTGGACGGCTTTAACAAGTCACTGAACACAGCGTCCGCTGCCTGGCCCGCCGCTATCGGGGGCCTGAACAACTGGAGGGCGTCATCATGGCCCGCACAGCTACTATGCCGGTTCTCAACGGAGAATCGGGTCTGTCTCGGTACCTCGCCGAGATCCGCAAGTTTCCGATGCTGGAGCCCCAGCAGGAATACATGTACGCCAAACGTTGGCGCGAACATGAGGACAGCACGGCTGCCCATCACCTGGTGACCAGCCATCTGCGTCTCGTCGCCAAGATCGCCATGGGTTATCGCGGCTACGGCCTGCCGATCTCGGAAGTGGTCTCGGAAGGCAATGTCGGTCTCATGCAAGCGGTAAAACGCTTCGAGCCCGAGAAAGGCTTCCGCCTGGCTACCTACGCCATGTGGTGGATCAAGGCGTCGATTCAAGAGTACATTCTGCGCTCGTGGTCGCTCGTGAAAATGGGCACCACCGCGAACCAGAAGAAGCTGTTCTTCAACCTGCGCAAGGCGAAGAGCAAGATTTCGGCACTGGACGAAGGTGATCTCCGTCCGGATCAGGTCAAGATCATCGCCACGCGTCTCGGCGTGACGGAACAGGACGTGATCGACATGAATCGCCGCCTCGGCGGTGATGCGTCGCTCAATGCGCCGATCCGTGACGACGGCGAAGCCGGCGAATGGCAGGACTGGCTGGTCGATAACACGCCCAATCAGGAAGCCATCCTGGCGGAGCACGAAGAGTTCGATCATCGCCGTCAGGCGCTGACCGGCGCGATCGGTGTGCTCAACCCGCGCGAACGGCGCATCTTCGAGGCTCGTCGCCTCGCCGACGAGCCGATGACGCTGGAAGACCTGGCGTCGGAGTTCGGCGTCTCGCGCGAGCGTGTCCGTCAGATCGAAGTCCGTGCCTTTGAAAAGGTGCAGACCGCGGTCAAGGGCACCATCGCCAAGGCGGAAGCCGCAGCGCTGGAAGCCGCGCACTAACGGGTGCGGCAACGGATCAGACAATGAAAGCCGGCGGCAACGCCGGCTTTTTTGTTGGCTGAACATCAGCGAACACGGCACGGCTCGCCTTCGCGCCGGCATTCGCCAGGCGCCGATCGCCGTCGTCATGCTGGGTCCGCGTCGTCGTCGGCGAGCGGCTGGCCGTTGGCGAGTTGCGGCAGCGTCAGCCAGTACAGGCCATCGATCAGGCGGCTGACGTCGTGCTTGATGCCATGCCCGCAGATGATCGGGCTGCAACGAACGGGTCGGCCGACACAGCGGCGCTGCCGACGGCACTTCGCTGATCGACAGGCCTTGTAGGCCTCCACATCGTCGGACATCAGCTTGATGGCCACCTCGAAACAGGCGGCCCACAGCAGTTCCGCCTCGGCCGCAGCGAGGCGATCCTGTTCCGCCTTGGCGCGGCTCTTCAGTGTCTTGGCATCGGCACCTGAAACGAGCATGCGAACTCTCCTTCGTTGCGATGATGATTGTGAATGTGTGTCGACCACGCGCCTGCGACGCCCGCGCATCAGCGCGTGAGGGGCCGTCGCCATGGGCCTCCCGAAATGAAGGAGGCGGAGCGCCGAAACGCGCAGCTTGTCGTAAGCCGCGACCTCTCTCTTCCGGATCGCCGGAAGAGCGATGCCGCGGAACGCCTTTCGACGCTCCACCGTGGCGATTTGTGTTCTCAGGACCGTTCTTCCGGGCAAAGGCAGTTGACCCCGAGGGGTCCGGCAGTTTCCTGCCTGTCGCCGATGCCACGTCCAGCCGCGCAATAGCGGCAGACCCCCCTAGTGGGGCCGGACGGTGACCCGAGACCTCCCGAGTGCATGAGGGAACGTCTCCCTCTTGCCCGCAGGCGCCACACCCCCCTCTCCGCGCCACCGGCGTCCCGGCAACGCCCCTCATGAGGGAGGGGATGGATGGGAATATTGTCTAGGGCAGAGTAGTTGTCAAGGAATATTTTCAGAGACGCAGAAGCCGATGGCGTCGTTGCCTTTGCGCCGCCGGTTCACCGGCGGTGGACCAGTCTGTGCTGAATATGGCGGCGACTACACTAGGCCGTCCTGCTTGCTGTCCTCATCCCGGGCGCGGTGCTGCGGATCGCGTAACTACAATCCTTCGCAATGGTCTGTGAGCCGTAGGACCGATTAGCGAAGCGTCGTCCGCCGG
>SDZE01000411.1 GCA_004173095.1 Bradyrhizobiaceae bacterium | reverse complement strand
GCAAAAACGATCCCAGTCTCGGGTTTAGTTCTTGAGAAAATTGCGAGATCCGTCGTTCTTGCGGGTTCGGCTCGAGTCGTCTTTCGTCGTCCAAATTTGACTAGGCGGACGATGCCCAGAGCAAACTCTATGGCGAGAAATCGGCCGCTAACCCTGATGATTATTCGCGGCGCGCGGAGGCCCGAACGATGGGAAAATGAAGATTTTTTCGCGACGCGTTGACAAGCTCCGCGGCTCATCCTAGCCTGTTCACACAGAAGCAAGATTTAAGACTGTCTGTAAGATGGTCATCTTGCACGTCTGTACTTTGCTTTGACCTCCTTACAGATCAAAAATTCTGGGGAGGAAAATAAGTGCAATCAACAACACTGAGACTACGCGGCATCGACGACATCCTGTCGTTCGTCGATTCGCGGACTGGCATCAACGGCCGCGCCGGCGTCATCTGGTGGCTCGCGCTGGGTGGACTTTTTCTCGACGCTTTCGCCAATTCAGCCCTGAGTGCAGGACTCGGTCCGATGACGCGCAATCTTCAGCTCACGGCTGGGCAGGTCGCGCTGCTGACCTCATTCGCATCCTGGGTCGCCATCGCCTTCAATCCTATCGGTGGATGGATGGCTGATCGATGGGGGCGGGTCGCGCCTCTGATCACGGCGAAGGTTCTGGCGATTGTCGGCGCCTTGCTCGTGGTCTTTGCGTCGAATTTCGAAACGATTATTGTTGGACGCTTTTTCGTGGGTGCCGCTTACGGCATCGATTTTGCGATCGCCATGGCTGTCCTCGCGGAGTTTACGCCCTCGCGATTCAGGAGTCGGCTCAATACCTGGCAGGGCATGTGGTACACCGCCGTATGTACGAACCTGCTGCTCGCGCTGTTGTTCTTCTCGTGGGACGTGGGTGATACGATCTGGCGTTACTCGGTTGCTGCCACCGCGGTCTTCGCGTGCGCCATCCTGATCCTGCAATATTCGCTGCTGGTCGAAAGCCCGATCTGGCTTGCACGCAAGGAGCGTCTGGATGAGGCCGCTGTAGCAATGACCCGGATCTATGGTCAGCCGTTTACGGCTGTTCCTGTGGAAGATCGCATTCCGGTTCTTAATCAGGCCCGTCGCGGTATCGCGAATGTGCTGCTGATCTTCCGCGGCGTCTATCTGCCGCGCACGATTCTCGCGGCGACTGTCCAGATTGGACAATCGATCCAGTACTTCGCTGTCGGCTGGTATCTGCCGCTGATCAGTGCAGCTCTGTTCGGCAAGGACTTCATCTATGCCACGCTCGGCGCATTGATGTTTAATGTGTTCGGCATCTTCGGCGGCTTTCTGTCTCCGACCATCGGACGCGTTTTCGGTCTGCGCATCGCGTCGGCGGTCGGGTTCGCCGCGGTGTTCGTTATGCTGCTGATCCTGGGCCTGTTCAGCGACAAGATGCCGATCTGGCTGGCGGCACTCGTGCCTTCGTTGTTCATCCTGTTCCACTCCGGTGGTCCCGGCGCGAACGGAAAGAGCCTGTCGTCGCTGTCGTTCCGCAGCGAGTTGCGGGCAGGTGCCAACGGCATGATCGGCGCCATGGGCTCGATCGGTGCTGCGCTGGGCCTGCTGGTCTTCCCGCTGTTTCGTGAATGGTATGGCCTCAACCATACTTTCCTGATCCTGTCGGCTGTTCCGCTGATCGCGAGCATCATCTGCTTCTCGATCAAATGGGATCCGACCCGGACTGCGATCAATCCGGACAATGAGGTCGGCGCGCCGCAATTTGCGGACGACAAGCCTTATGTCAGCCCTGTGCTACAGCCGTCGAAATCGTGATGGCAGCTCAACGCAAAGACGTGATCCTGGCGATCGACGAGGGAACGTCCGGCACCCGTGCCGCGACGGTCTCCGCCGATGGCGACGTGTCCTGCCTCGAATATGTACCGCTCGAGGTGAACACGCCGCGGCCGGGCGTCGTGGAGCAGGACGCGAACGCCATCCTTGAAAAGACAGTGGCGGCCTGCCGTGCAACGATCGCGCAGGCCGACCAGAGCGGAATGAGGATTGTCGCGATGGCGATTGCAACACAGCGGGCCACCGCTGTGTTGTGGGACAAAAACACCGGGCGGGCCCTCGTGCCCGCCATGGTCTGGCAGGACACGCGTTATGTTGGCGAACTGAACAAGCTGGCGCCTGTCTGGGATCCGATCCTCGCTCGGCAGGTAGGGCGGCCGGGCGGTGTTCGCTCACCCTATCTCTGGGCCGCGCGGCACATCCAGGACACCCCGGAGGTCGCAGCCGCACTCGCCGAGCGGCGATTGGGTTTCGGTACGGTCGATACCTGGTTGCTTTGGCATCTCACGCGGGACCGCATCTATGTGACGACGCCGACCAATGCGACGTCGGCGGGCGCCTATATCCTGGACGAGCATCGCTACCAGACTGATTGGCTCGACGCGCTCGGATTTCCGCAGGAGTTGTTGCCGGAGTTGAGATCGGACGCGGACGATCTCGGGCGAACCAATGCGGATCTTCTCGGGATCGACGTTCCGATTCTCGCGAGCATCGGCGACCAGCATGCCGGCGCCATCGGTCTCGGTTGTCTCGACCGCGGCCAGGCCATGTGCATTCACGGCACCGGGAGTTTCGTGGATCTGATCATCGGGCCAAAGCAGCCAGCCAAGGCAGGTCTGTTCGCCGGGACCACCACCATGGTAGCTCGCCGCCGCAACAACCAATCGCAATTCGCCGTCGAGACGTTCGCCGCCACCACGGGATCCGCGCTTGACTGGATCTGCGAGAAGCTGCGCTGGTTCAGCGATGCGACCGAGATCAGCCGGTTCGCAGCCGAGGCGCAGTCGTCGGGAGGG
The DNA here is from genome assembly GCA_004173095.1 of Bradyrhizobiaceae bacterium. Lineage (GTDB taxonomy): Bacteria > Pseudomonadota > Alphaproteobacteria > Rhizobiales > Xanthobacteraceae > Tardiphaga. The sequence continues at coordinate 804 of SDZE01000411.1, read as the reverse complement.
GTCACCTTCATTCCGGCGCTGACTGGCCTGCGAACACCCGACATGCAACCAAATGCGCGTGCCTCGCTGACCGGTATTTCGATGGCATCGACCAGACCGGAAGTCGCCTACGCCATCCTCGAAGGGATTGCACATTCCGTTGCGAGCTGCCTCGAATCCGACCGCGACGTATCGGGCGTCGATGTCGCGGAACTGATCGTCGGTGGCGGTCTGTCCGCCAGCGACCCGCTCCTGCAAATGCAGGCCGATCTGATCGGCGTTCCGATCCGCCGAAAACCCAATACGGCCCGTGCCACGTTGCGCGGCGCGGCGTATCTGGCCGGATCGTCCGGACTGTTCTGGGACGACATCCCGCGCAGCACGGCTTTCGTCGCTGACGAACAGGTTTTCGAACCAAAAATGCCGACTGCGATACGTGACGAACGTCGCGCGCTCTGGCACGCGCGTATCAAATCCGAACTCGAACACGCCGACATGTTCGGGGCGTTCTAGAAGGAAACCGAAATGATGAACTTTCTTCCTTCGTTGAAGCTCAACCGGGACCGCGCCGAGATGATCAGCGAGGTGCCATTCAGATTCGTCCGCAGTGACCATCTGGCTCGGCTGGAGAACGATCAGTTCGACCTCCTCATCATCGGAGGAGGGGTGACGGGAGCCTATGCGGCGCTTGATGCAAGCCTGCGCGGGTTTCGCGTGGCCTTGGTAGAGAAGGCGGATTTCGCTTCGGGAACGTCGTCGAAGTCGTCGAAGATGGTGCATGGCGGGTTACGCTACATCGAGCAGGGCAATCTCAGCCTGGTCCGC
>SDZE01000181.1 GCA_004173095.1 Bradyrhizobiaceae bacterium | reverse complement strand
TATTGTCGAGGCCTCGCCATGACCCGCCGCCTGATCTCCACCGGATCACCATTCGAGACAACTGCCGGCTATAGCCGCGCGGTGGTCGATGGCGATTTCTGCTTCGTTGCCGGCACCACCGGCTACGATTACACCACCATGATCCTGCCGGACGATGTCACGGCGCAGACACAGAACTGCTTCAAGACCATCGCAGGCGCGTTGACCGAGGCCGGCTTCGCCATGGCCGACATCGTACGCGCGGTCTACTACATCACCGACGCCAATGACGCCGACAAGGTATTCGCGGTGACCGGTGAACATCTCGGCGACATCCGCCCGGCCGCGACGCTGCTCGTGGTCGCCGGGCTCTACAAGCCGGAGATGAAAGTCGAAATCGAAGTGACGGCCAGGCGTCGCAATTGATCGTCAATGACACATCCCGTGTGACGCCGTAGTATGTAGGGCAGTGCCATCGCCGATTGACTTTCACCGCAAGATACATAGGTTTCGGCTATTATGACGAACCTGCCCCGCAACCGCTTACTGCTCCGCGCCGGTCACCTTCAAGCAGGAATGTGACCCGGGCGCACCTGTGCGTGCCGTCCGGGCTTGTTCGTTTTCAACAACCCTCATCATGTTCTCATCATGCTCGTGCGCGGCTCGCGCCGGGCCTTATTTGGCTGTGAACCTCATGATTCAAATACCTCGTACTGAATTGCCGCCCATCACTCTCCGACGCTGCGACCGAGATCGCCTCGGTGTGCTAGCTGCGGCCGCTGCGGAGAAGTATCCGGTGACCGCAGATTTTCTCGCCGGCGAGCTCGAACGCGCGGTCGTTGTACCGGATACGGAACTGCTGCCCGGTATCGTCGGCATGGAGTCCGACGTGACGTTCCGCGACGACATGAGCGGGCAGCAAAAGCAGGTCACGCTGGTCTACCCGACCTCCGCAGACATCGTAACCGGACAAATTTCGATATTGACCCCGATCGGAGCCGCACTTATCGGCCTATCCGCAGGGCAGTCCATCACTTTCGAGACGCCCTCGGGAGAACCGCGCTCGCTCACCGTTCTCAGCGTCGGCATGCGGAGCTAAGTTGCATTCAATGCAGGCATCGCGGCGTTACTGTCGAGATTTCATTGCGATGTCACATCGTCACTGTCCTTTCCCAATGCGTGCGCAGCAGCGTATCCATCTTGATCCTATCCGGAGTTAGAAGCCGATGTCCTCAACCATCCCCTCGCAGATCTACGCGAAGATTACCGGCCCCATCGTCATGATCGGCTTCGGCTCCATCGGCAAAGGCACGCTGCCGCTGATCGAGCGCCATCTCGAATATGACAAGTCGCGCGTCACCGTGATCGATCCGAAGGACGAAGGCCGCAAGGCGCATTGCGAGCAGCACAATGTGCGCTTCATCCAGCAGGGCGTGACCCGAGAGAACTACCGCGAACTGCTGACTCCGCTGCTGACCGAAGGTGGTGGCCAGGGTTTCTGCGTCAATCTCTCGGTCGATACCGGCTCCACCGACATCATGGAGCTCTGCAACGAGCTTGGTGCGCTCTATATCGACACCGTCAACGAGCCCTGGCTCGGTTTCTATTTCGACTCGACCAAGGGCCCGGAAGCACGCTCGAACTACGCGCTGCGCGAGAACACGCTGGCCGCCAAGAAGGCGCGCAAGCCCGGTTCGACCACGGCGGTGTCCTGCTGCGGCGCCAATCCGGGCATGGTGTCGTTCTTCGTCAAGCAGGCGCTGCTGAATGTCGCCTCCGACCTCAAGCTCAACGCGCCGAAGCCGAAGACCAAAGGCGAATGGGCCGACCTGATGCGCCAGGCCGGCATCAAGGGCATTCACATCGCCGAGCGCGACACCCAGCGTTCCAAGAATCCGAAAGATCCGGACGTGTTCGTCAACACCTGGTCGGTGGAAGGCTTTCTGTCGGAAGGCGTGCAGCCGTCTGAACTCGGCTGGGGCACGCATGAGAAGTGGATGCCGGAAAACGCCAAGACCCACGAAGCCGGCTGCGGCGCTGCGATCTATCTGATGCAGCCCGGCGCCAATACGCGCGTGCGCACCTGGTGCCCGACCCGCGGCGCGCAATACGGTTTCCTCGTCACCCACAACGAGTCGATCTCGATCTCGGATTACTTCACCGTGCGCGACGCATCGGGCAAGGCGGTGTATCGCCCGACCTGCCACTATGCCTATCATCCCGCGGATGATGCCGTGCTGTCATTGCACGAGATGTTCGGCCGCGCCGCGAAGATGCAGGAGAAGCATCACATCCTCGACGAGAACGAAATCGTCGACGGCATCGACGAACTCGGCGTGCTGCTGTTCGGCCACGACAACAATGCCTATTGGTACGGCTCGCAGCTCTCCATCGAGGAAACGCGCGCACTCGCGCCCTACCAGAACGCGACGGCGCTGCAGGTCACCTCTGCCGTGCTCGGCGGCATGGTATGGGCGCTGGAGAATCCGAAAGAAGGTATCGTCGAAGCCGATGAAATGGATTTCGAACGCCTACTTGAAATTCAGTTGCCTTATCTCGGTCCGGTGAAGGGTTATTACACCGACTGGACGCCGCTCGAAGGTCGCCCGGGTCTGTTCCCGGAAGAGCTCGACACATCCGACCCGTGGCAGTTCAAGAACATCCTGGTTCAAGGCTGGTAACGGGTTCGCTCCACCCTCATCCTGAGGAGCGGCCGCTTGGCCGCGTCTCGAAGGATGGTTGCAATCGCCATTGGCCTCATGGTTCGAGACGGCGCTGAAGAAGCGCCTCCTCACCATGAGGGATTGGCTGCGAGGCAGCTAGCAAGCCCTCGTCGGTTAACCTGTGCTACAGACAATCCGACGACCACGAACGCTTTCGAGGACAATGTGTCATACCCAGAACGAGCCACCGCGCAGCTCGAGGCCATCCGCGCCAAACTCATTCCACTGGACGAGTATCGCAAGCTCCTGAATGGCGATGAGCTGGTGTCGGATTGGGTCGTGGTCGATCAATCCATGATCGATACATTCGCGGATGCCACGCACGATTATCAGTTCATCCATGTGGATCCCGACCGCGCCAGGGAAACCCCTTTCGGCGGCACGATCGCGCATGGCTTTCTCACCTTGTCGTTGCTCTCGACGCTGGCTTTCGATGCGATGCCGGGCGTGCAGCGTTCGCGCATGGGCGTCAATTATGGTTTCGATCGCGTGCGCTTCAACAGCGCAGTGAAAGCGGGCGCTCGCGTCCGCGGCAAGTTCCGTCTGGTCGGTTTGACGGAGCGCGCGGTATCGATCCAGTCGGCTTGGGACACGGTCATCGAGGTCGAAGGCATCAAGAAGCCCGCGCTCGAGGCGCATTGGATCACGGTCGCGATGATCGATCCGGACGCCGACTAGCAGTCACGCTCTCGCATTCTCGCGGCGCTTGCGCGTCCGAGGTGTGAGCAGATCTCCCCTCGCAGACATGAGGGGAGGTGGCACGCCGCAAGGCGCGTTGGGTGGGTTATGTACGCTGCTTGTGCGAGCTGGATCGCCAGCAAGCCCAAACCGCGCAACGCCTTACGGCGCGCCACCGCGACGTTCTTTCTGGCCGAAGGACCGTTCTTCCGGGTACTGGGCAATCCCTCGCAAGGGATTCATCCGGCAGGTTTCCCTGCCTTCACCCG
>SDZE01000156.1 GCA_004173095.1 Bradyrhizobiaceae bacterium | reverse complement strand
CTATAAACACATGCGATTCGCGCATGCCTGAGATATTGCCGTTAATCACCGTGCCGATGATGACGCGCCGTGCGCGGTGGCGACCATTGAAGAATTTGCTGGCAGAGAAAACCCTTTGAAAACGTACTTTAACTGCCTAACTAACTCAGACGCGCCGGTCATGGTGTTCGGATATGCACGCTGCCCGAAGACACGCCAGAGAGCGCCGAAAGGTTAATCATTCCTTGCGCGAGGTATGCGAAAATCGCCTAGCTGCATCGCAGCATCTGAACTGCCGCACTGCGAAGTGGTCATCTATATTCACTTCAACAGCGAAACACTCTTCAAGAGATGAATCGCACACTTTGAAGGAGAAAGACCATGCTGCTCTCGCTTATCCGTATGATCCAGGCTTTCCGCGACTATCAGCGCAATGTTGCCGAGCTGTCGCAGCTCAGCGATCGTGAACTTTCCGATATCGGCCTCGACCGTTCGGACATTCCGCGCGTTGCATCCGGCGCCTACAACGGTTGATCCGTCCGGACGGCCTGCCGTCCACCGACGTTTCACGAATTGCGCCCGCCACCAGCGGGCGCGATCGTGGCGAACCGCACGACAGCTGCTGCAAAGCACTGGCTAACCTGCGGAACCCGGCTCAAGCGAATTCCGTTTCGCTTCGAAACGCGCTACATGCGGGGCCATGACAACAGCCCCAGATTCCAAAAACTGCGTCCATGTGATTGGCGCGGGCCTCGCCGGCTCAGAAGCCGCGTGGCAAGTCGCCTGTGCCGGCATCCCGGTGGTGCTCCACGAAATGCGCCCGGTCAGGACGACCGAAGCCCATCGCACCGATGGCCTGGCCGAACTCGTCTGCTCCAATTCATTCCGCTCTGACGACGCCCAGAACAATGCTGTCGGCCTGCTGCATGCTGAAATGCGCAAGCTTGGCTCGCTGATCATGCGCTGTGCCGATGCTCACCAGGTGCCCGCCGGCGGCGCGCTGGCCGTCGACCGCGATGCATTCTCAGATGCCGTAACTGGGGCGCTGGAAGACCATCCGCTCATTATCATCGACCGCACCGAAGTGGCCGGCCTGCCGCCGGCGGACTGGCGCAATGTCATCGTCGCGACCGGCCCTCTCACCTCGGCGCCGCTGGCTGATTCCATCCGCGAACTGACCGACGAGAATGCGCTGGCCTTTTTCGACGCGATCGCCCCGATCGTGCACAAAGAGTCCATCGACATGGAGATCGCCTGGTTCCAGTCGCGCTACGACAAGGTCGGCCCCGGCGGCACCGGCGCCGATTACATCAACTGCCCGATGACCCGCGAGCAGTATGACGCGTTCATCGACGCGCTGCTGGCCGGGGAGAAGACCGACTTCAAGGAATGGGAGCTCAACACGCCCTATTTCGACGGCTGCCTGCCCATCGAGGTGATGGCCGAGCGCGGTCGCGAGACGCTGCGGCATGGCCCGATGAAGCCGGTCGGCTTGACCAATCCGCGCGACCCGCTGGTGAAGCCCTATGCCATCGTGCAGCTGCGCCAGGACAACAAGCTGGGCACGCTCTATAATATCGTCGGCTTCCAGACCAAGCTGAAATACGCCCCACAGCAGGCCGTGCTGCGGATGATTCCGGGCCTGCAGAATGCAGAATTCGCCCGCCTTGGCGGCCTGCATCGCAACACTTTCCTGAATTCGCCAAAGCTGCTCGACGAACAGCTGCGCTTGAAGGCACAGCCGCGATTGCGCTTCGCAGGCCAGATGACCGGCTGCGAGGGCTATGTGGAATCCGCCAGCGTCGGCCTGATCGCCGGGCTGTGCGCGGCGGCGGAGGCCAAGGGCCAGTCGCTGACCATGCCCCCTTCGACCACGGCGCTGGGCGCCCTGCTCGGCCACATCACCGGCGGCCATATCGAAACCGTCGATGCCGGCCCACGTTCGTTTCAGCCGATGAACATCAATTTCGGCCTGTTCCCGCCGCTGGCTTCGCCGCCGACCAAAAAGCCGGACGGCTCGCGGCTGCGTGGCAACGAGAAAACCGTCGCCAAGAAACAGGCGATGAGCGCGCGTGCATTGGCCGATCTCGATGGCTGGATCGCGGCCACTCTCCCTGCCGTCGCAGCAGCGGCCTAACGCGAGCTCGGTTGGATCTGTCATGAGCTTGCCCAAACAGGACGCAGCTGCGCTGTCTCCCCACTGGACCGACGGCGTGCTGCTCAAGCGCGACGTGTTTTCCACCGTCGAACGCGGTCGTTTTCGCACGCGCGACGGCGACGTCGATGCCGTTTTGCGCCGGCTCGATCAGGTGCCCTGGTGGTCGTTCGTTCTTGCGCTGCATCTGTTTACGCGCGAACGACGCGCACTCACGCTGGCGCGCGATCTCAAGGTCGGGCCGGAATTACTCTGGGCCGGCCGGCGCACACTGGTGCGCGGCTTCATCGACGGCGTCGCACTGCATCTCGCCAAGCCTTACAACGATGCGCGCTATTTTCAGTCGGCCAAGCTGGCGCTGCGGAAACTGCACCGCATGGGTGTGTGCCACAACGATCTCGCCAAGGAGCAGAACTGGCTCCAGGGCAGCGACGGCCTGGCTTACGTCACCGACTTCCAACTCGCGGTCTGCTTCAAGTCACGAAGCCGGCTGTTCCGCATCGCGGCCTATGAAGACCTTCGCCACCTGCTCAAGCACAAGCGCACTTATGCGCCGGAGCTTCTGACGGCGAAAGAAAAACAGATCTTGTCGAAGAAGTCGCTGCCGGCGCGGATCTGGCTGATGACGGGCAAGAAAGTCTATCGCGCCATCACCCGCGGCATCTTCAACTTCACCGACCGCGAAGGCGGCGGCAAGCGCCTCGTCAATGATGCGCCGCCGCTTCTCGAGATGATCAAGCGCAATCCCGCGGTGCGCGACGCCGCGATCGTGGCTTTCGCGGATCGTCGCACCGGCGTCGGGCTGTATGCTTTCGTGGAAGCGAACGATGTTGCCTTGGAGAACAGACTGCTGAATGAGCTCGGCATGGCAAACGCCGCCAAGCCGCCGGAGCATCTGCAAGTGATCCCGGCGCTGCCGCGCGATGCATCAGGTGCGATCCGCACCGAGGTGCTGCAGCTGGTGGCCATGAACCAGGTCGATCTGCTCGAGCCGCTGATGAAGAGCGATGCCGATCGCGCGTTCCTGAAGACGATCCTGGAGTCGCGGAAGAATTTGCGCGATCGCTTCAATTTCGAAACGCAGCTGCCACAGGCTTAAACTCTGCCGTCATTGCGAGCGAAGCCGGAAAACTACGACGCCCGCCACAGCGTCCATAACGTGCGCAGACGGGTGCGCAGATAAAGTTCGAACGGATCGAAGCTCGCGGCGGACATCTGGGTCAGATCATATTTCACCAGCGCCGTCGGCAGGAATGCGGCGCGCGCCGGCTCGGCGACATCGACGAGCATGTCATCTGCCACGGCCAGTTGCTCCCTAGCGCCCTTGAACAGCTGGTCGAGCGTTGCGCGGATCGCCGGTGTCGTCTTGCAGGCAAAAAACTCCTGCTCCGTGCCGTCGTTCTGCTGCAGCATATCAAGCGGGAGATAGAGCTGGCTCCGCGCCGCATCGTAAGGCAGCCGCGCGGCGATCAGGGTGACGCCTTGTGCCAGGCCTGCATGTTCAGCGGCATGATC
>SDZE01000417.1 GCA_004173095.1 Bradyrhizobiaceae bacterium | reverse complement strand
GCGCGACCCTGCGCTCGATCGGGCAGATATCGCGCATCCAGCGCGTCCTCGACAATGACGCCGCCTATGTGACGCCGATCGACATGCTTGCCGAGCTCCGCGACGACAACGCGCTGCTCGCACGCAACATGCGCGAAACGCATGGTCTTTGCGATGATTTCGGCGATGTCGGCACAGCAAGCCTGCTTGAAAACTGGATCGATGAGACGGAGCGCCGAACCTGGTTCCTTTTCGAATGCACGCGCAGAGAGCGCGCATAGACCCCTGGCGGCGACGCCAGGCGGGCTTTCGTACGGCGTCAAACCCGATCAAGGATTATTCAAATGGCAAGACGCGTAGCAATACGAATGCCCCTGATCCTCGCGTTGATAGCCCTTGGCATAGCGATTGCCGGCCCGACGGCCGGCGTCGCACAAACCTTCGAACGCTGGGATAGACCGGCGGAAGCGCCTGTCGGCAGCCTGCAACCGCGCGGCAGTGGCTTCTCTTCATATACACCTGCCAATCGGGCCGAGCAGCGGCGGCTGTCGAAATTCGATGCCCGGCAGAGAAAGAAGAACCGAAAGCTCGATCGCGATCTCAACATTTGTCGATGCTGAAACAGCGGCACGCTCGTCAATTCAGTGGCATTACAAATGAGTCCAATACTCATCCTCGCCGCCGCCCTCGGTGGTGCGATCGGCTCTGCCGCGCGCTACATCGTTGGCGTCTCGGCATCAAGGCTATTCAACACCACGTTTCCGTGGGCAACCCTGATCATCAACGTCTCCGGATCTGCCCTGATGGGAGCGCTCGTGGCGCTGATACTGATCCGCTGGGACGTTTCGCAAGCCACGCGCATATTCCTCACGGTCGGCGTCTGCGGCGGTTTCACGACTTTCTCCACCTTCTCGCTCGAAGCTTATTCGCTCTTCGAGAAGGGAAGCCCGGCGGCGGCGATCATCTACATGATCGCCTCGGCCGTCCTGTCTATCGCTTCAATTGCGCTTGCGATGTATGCCGTCCGTTCTCTGCACTGAGGACTGCATTCTCCAGCTCGCTCATTCGTCAATACGCGGTTTTGATCTCCTGCGGAAGCATCGCCCGGATGGGCTTCAATGAAGGAACGGCACCATGCGAACGCTGAAGATTGCCATTGCGGGCGGCTCGATCGGCGGGCTTTTCGCGGCATCGCTGCTCTACGCCGCCGGCCATGATGTCACCGTCTACGAGCGGTCCTGCCAGGGCCTTGAAGGACGCGGCGCTGGGCTGGTCGGTCAGCCCGATGTCTATACGATCCTGAATGCTGTCGGCCGTGAGCAGGTCGGCGAGATCGGCGTCGTCGCCCGTGAGCGTATCTTCCTGAACGGCGATGGACGTGTCATCAAACGCTTTGCGACACCGCAGACGCAGCTCTCCTGGGACATCCTGTTCCGGACTTTTCGCAAGCTGCTCCCGGACGACCGATATATCGAGGGCGTCGATGTCGTCTCGGCGGGAGAAGACGACCGATCGGCGCACCTGACATTTGCAAACGGACAGAGCGTGGAAGCCGACATCGTCCTCGGCATTGATGGCATCGGGTCGCGCGTGCGCCGTGCCGTCGCCGGGCCCGAGGCCGCGCCGACTTATGCCGGCTACGCCGCGTGGCGAGGACTATTCCCCGAAACCGAACTGCCGGAGATCGCGACCAGCACGCTGCTGGAACGCTTTACATTCTTCGATATCCAGCACTCGCATGCGCTCGGCTATCTGGTGCCAGGCCCGGACGGTTCGATCGATCCGGGCAGACGTCGTTACAATTGGGTTTGGTATCGCAGGTTGAGCGAGGAGGACGGAGCGCTGGCACGGGCCCTGACCGATCGCGCAGGTCACGTCCATTCCTTTTCGCTGTCGGCAGGCACCATGCCGGATGCGGCACGGGACGAACTGATCAGTGCAGCCAGATCGACGCTTCCTCCGCAATTCGCTGCCGCGGTCATGACCGAGCGCTTTCCGTTCATTCAGGCCATTTGCGACTACGCAACGCCGACAATGGCCACGCGGCGGATCGCATTGCTGGGCGATGCGGCCTTCGTCGTCCGCCCCCACACCGCGATGGGCGTATCGAAAGCCGCCGGCGACGCGCTCGCGCTCGCCGCTTGCCTGTCGCAGGATAACGAGATCCCGGATTGCCTCGCCGCCTACAACGCAAAACGGCGGCCGATCGGCCGGGACATCTACTCCTATGGCCGCCGGCTTGGCGAGATGTTCGCCTGAGCGTCGTCAGTAGTAGCGCGGAATCGGGCCGTCATGCGGCGTCATGCGATCGGAGAGGTCAAACATCACTTCATCGACGTAACACCAGCCCCACCCCTCCGGCGGATCATAGCCCTCGATGATCGGGTGTTTGGTGGCGTGAAAGTGCTTGGTTGCATGCCGATGCGGAGACTGATCGCAGCAACCGACGTGACCACATGTTCGGCAGATTCGCAGATGGACCCACGCACTGCCGATCTTGAGGCATTCCTCGCAACCAAGCGCGCTGGGTTTCACGTCTCGAATATGGGACAGATGCGTGCATTTTTCCGACATCACATTCTCCTTCGTAGCGTTAAAGCACAGATGTCGCGTCACCGAGCAGGGCGTGCAGGGACGCGACGACCTGGGCGCCTTCCCCGATCGCTCCGCCGACCCGCTTGACCGATCCCGCCCGGACGTCGCCAATCGCGAAGATTCCGGGAACCGACGTCTGTAGCGCCGGCACCGTGCGGCCTTCGGAAGCAACGCCCGTGACGATGAAGCCGCCGCGGTCGAGATTGACGCCGCAGTCGCCCAGCCAGTTCGTTGCCGGGTCCGCGCCGACGAACAAGAAGAGATTGCGAATGTTCAACCAGCACGTTTCGTTCGACACGCGGTTGCGCAGCCGCATGCGTTCGAGCGATCCACCTTCGGCGCCATCGAGCACATCAACTTCGGTATTGAGCACGAGTTCGATATTCGGCGTCGCCTGGATGCGCTCGATGAGATAGTGTGACATACTGGCGGCGAGGCCATCGCCGCGAATGACCATCTTCACTTTGCTGGCCTGCCCTGCCAGGAAGACAGCCGCCTGCCCCGCGGAATTGCCGCCCCCGACGAGGACGACCTCCTGCGCCTTGCACAACCTCGCCTCGATCGGGGACGCCCAATACCAGACGCCACGACCTTCGAAATCCGCCAGACGTTCGATCTGCGGACGTCGATAATGGGCACCACTGGCGACGACAATGGATCGAGACCGCAGGATGTCGCCATCGTCGAGCGCGAGCGAGAAGAGGCCGTCCGGCCGACTGCAGTCTAATGAATTCACAGTGACGGGTATCAGCACGTCGGCGCCGAATTTTTGCGCCTGATTGAAAGCACGCGCGGTCAGCGCCATGCCGGAAATGCCGGTCGGAAAGCCGAGATAATTCTCGATGCGGGCACTGGCGCCGGCCTGTCCGCCGAAGGCGCGAGCATCGCAGACTGCAACAGAGAGCCCTTCGGATGCCGCATAGACCGACGCCGAGAGTCCGGCCGGGCCGCAGCCGACGATCGCGACGTCGTAAATTTTTCCTTTGACGACGTGGTCGACCATTCCCAGGGCGCGCGACAATTCGCCGACGGACGGATTTCGTAGGACCGATCCGTCGGCCACCACCACCAGCGGCAGATCGCTTGGCGACGGCGTATAACGCGCCACCAGATCTGCCGCGTCCTTGTCTATCATCGGGTCCAGCAGATGGTGCGGGTAGCCGTTGCGCGTGAGAAAGCCCTCCAGGCGCACCACGTCGGGCGTATTCGATGTGCCGATCAGCGTGGGGCCTCCCACCGTTCCCTGGATCAGATTAACGCGGCGCAGAATGAGAGCCCGCATGATCCGCTCGCCGAGATCTGCTTCCGCCACCATCAGGGCGCGTAGCTGCGCTGGCGCAATCAAGAGGGTGTCGGTGCTATCGCTCGCAATCGCATCGACGAGCGCCACGCGCCCCGACAACTGGCCGATCTCGGCAACGAACTGCCCGGGCTGAGCGACGGCAACCGGCATGACGCGGCCAATCCCGTCCCTCTGTGTGATGGTCACCTGTCCGGCCAGGACCACGAACATCCCGGCACCGGGCTTCCCGCTCCGGAACAGGTAGTCACCCTTCTGGAAACGAGCGCTCTCGCCGAACCGCCTTACCCGGTCGATCTCCGCTGAAGTCAGGGCCGGATATGTCTGATCCAGACGCGAATGCGCTGCAGGCGAAGCGACGCGCGGTTTGATTGTCACGGACGGATTGGATGCCATTGAACCCCGTATGCAGAACTGCGGCTTGATCGAGCGGATCCACGCAACAGCAGAGCGGTGCCCCGCGCCAAAGATGTTATTTCTCGCGCGCGAGCTGATCGTCCACCAGTTCCCGGATGCATTCTGAATGTGCGCCGGACATGTTGGCCATGCACTGTGAGAGCGTGTTGAAGCTGCAGGTCCGATCCTGCTTTTCGATGAGACAGAAGTTGTCGGCGTATCGTTTGGGTCCTTCCAGTCGAGATTCCGAGACGACGACGACAACGATCATCAGCGACGTCCCCAGCACAGCCGCCAGAACTCCACGCTTGCAATTCGGTGACATGGCGCCTCTTCTGCCTTTCGCGCGAGCACGACCTCCAAACCAGCGTGCCAGATTTTTCGTACGGCCTTTTACCGTTGTGCATGCTCATTGCCGAATTGCACGATGATTTCGTGTGCTCTTTCCCGATCGTGTCGATTGCCGACATCTTCGGCCCCTTTGCCTCTGACAGAAGCACGCGACAGCTGTCGGGTCCTCGCTTTCGAAACAGCGGGCCGCCATTGCGGACATGAACCAGTCAATCTCATTGCCGTCATCGCGCGGCGCCGTTTGACGTAAACGGTCCGGGCGGCGCGGGCGAGATGCAAGCGGCGCACAGCAACGCGGCGATGCCGAACCAGAACGTCAGCCAGAATCCGTCGAGGTACGACAACGTGTTGGCTTGCCTGGCCACCAGTTCGGCCAGCGTCCCCACGGAGCGAGGCTGCGCTTCTGCTCCGCCGCGTGCCACAAAGTAAGCCTTCAGTTTCGTCAGAACCCCCAACACGATCGGATCGCCACCGTCAACGTGCAGGCCCAGCATGTTGGAATGCATTTGCTCGCGCACCCGCAACCAGGTGCTCATCAGCGAGATACTGATCTCGACGCCGCCGAGCCGGAACACCTGGAGATAGGCCGAAAACGCGGTGGCGCGCTTCGGATCCGAATTCGAGACGGTGATGACGATCAGTGGCAACAGCGTAAAGACCTGTCCGAACGACTGCAGCAGCACCATCGGAATGAAGTCGACCAGCGACCATTGCGCAGTCAGCCGGGTCCCCAGCAGAGCCGCAGCGCAGAAGGCGACGAGACCCGCGAGCAGGACCAACCGGACGTCATAGCGACGGATCATCCAGACCGACAGCGGCAGCAGCACCACCATCGGCAGGATGGCGTAGACCAGGAATAAGTGCCCGGACTGCTCGGGCCGAAGCCCGGCAACGACGATCAGGAAATTCGGTGCGAGCAGTGAATTGGACAGGCTGGTCAGCGAGAACAGCAGGATGATGACCAGACACAGGCCGATATTGCGCGAAAAAATGACATTGGCATGCGCCCAGGGATGGGCCACGAGCGACTCATTGAGGAAGAAGCCGGCCACCAGCGCGGCGCCGCAGCCCAATAAGGCAATGACGATGCCTGAGCTGAACCAATCCAGCCGGTTACCTTGGTCGAGGCCCCCATAGACCATCGCCATCCCGACGCCGAGCAGCAGCATGCCGCCCCAGTCAGCCCGCCGCACAAGTGTGCGATCGACCGCCTGAGCCGGCGTGCCCAGATAGACGAACAATCCCATTAGCGGCGCAATCACCGCGTCCTGCCAATACAGCCATTGCCAGCCGACCTGCTCGACATAGAAGCCGACCATCGACACGCCGAAATTCAGGCTGAAGCCGACCCGGATGGCGTAGATCGATATCGCCGGCAGCCACCATCGCATCGGCAGGTTGCGAAATATGATCATCAGCGTGGCGGGCACGAAGATGCCGAGCAACAGGCCGCGGATCGTGCTGAGCAGCATCAGGACTTCATAGCCATGAGACAACGGCATCAATAGCGATACGAAGGCATAGAGAATACTGGGGATGCCGAGCACGCGCCGTAGCCCATACGCCGTCGCCATCCAGGCCACCGCCGGGGCGACCATGATCTGCGATGCCGTCGCCGCGGTGCTGAGCCAGGCGCCCTCATCGAAGCTCAGGGATTGCGCGCCGCGCAGATCCGGAAGCGCAATGGCAAACAGACGGCTGTCGAAATTCGCCAGAAACGATGCCAGCAGGACGGCACCGACGGCGAACAGGGGCTGCGGTGCGAGTTCGCCCGCCGAGACCGGTCCGCTCTCGATGATCCTACTGGGCGACATCGCCGCTGATCGCCTTTTCATCGACATGGATATGCGTCGTCACCGACATCCCCGGCAACAGGCGATCCAGCAGTGGCTGTTTCGCGATGAAGCCGATCCGAACCGGAATGCGCTGTACGACCTTGGTGAAATTCCCGGTCGCATTGTCGGGCGGCAGCAAAGCGAATTGAGAGCCGCTGGCCGGAGAGACGCGCTCGACTTTGCCCTCCAGCAGTTCGCCCGAAAAAGTATCAGCCATGATGGTGACGCGCTGGCCGGGCTGCACCCGCCGGAGCTGCGTCTCCTTGTAGTTGGCGATCACGTAAACCTTGGGCAGCGGCACGACGGCGATCAGATTGCTGCCGATATTGACGTAGTCCCCGGGTTGCACTTGCCGCGCGCTGGCGACCCCGTCAAACGGCGCAACGATGCGCGTATAGCCGAGGCGAAGCCTCGCTGCATCCAGCGCGGCCTTGGCACCCAGCAGGTCGGCAGCGCGCTGCTGTTTGGTGCCGGCAATTACCGCCAATTGCTGCCGTTGCGCCGCGACGACGGCAATGCTGGCCTTCACATCCGCCTGCGCCTTGCCGTAAGCGGCAACTGCCTGCTGCAATTTCTGCAGCGTTCCTGATTGGGTCTGCGTCAACATCTCCTGGCGCTGTTGCTCCTGCAGGGCCTCGAGTTGCAGCGCCGCGGCAGACGCCTGCTGAGCTTCGGCCTGCGCAATGGTGGCGTTCTGCAATTCCACCTGGTTGGCAAGGTTGTCGAGCGCCGCTTTGGCGGCTTCCATCGCCGCTTCGGCTTGCGCGACCTGCGCGAGGTAATCCGCGGGGTCGATCTCGACCAGCAGGTCACCGGCTTTGACACGCTGGAAGTCGTCGACCGCCACGACCTTGATCGCGCCGGCCACACGACTGCTGAGCTGCGTCATCTGTGCCTGGACGTAGGCATCGTCGGTGGTCTGTACGGCTCGACTGCCGACCCATTGGTCCCAGCTCGCCGTTGCCATGGCCGTGAAGGTCACCGCCGCGGCGACGCCCAGCATCGGCAGAGCGAGGCGACGCCACGCGCCGCCCTCCGCTGCGCTATCAGCGGCGGCGGGTTCTGTCATACTCACGCCTGCAGTCCTTCGCTCATGGTGCGTCGATCGACGGCTTGGTCTTGCCGCGGAAAATCCAGTAGCCGTAGATCATGTAGGCCACCACGATCGGGACGATAACGACCAGCGAGCCCGCGACGATCACTTGGGTGCGATGCATCGACGAGGCTTCCCAGATGGTCATCACGCCCGGCACCGCGAACGGCCAGACGCTGGCGCCGACCCCGGCGAGGCAGGCGATGAACAGCACCAGCGCGGACGCAAGCGGCACCCACTCGTGCTCGCTCCACCGCGATCTCAGCACATTGATCCACGCAACAGCGGCGATGACCGGCAGTGGCAACAGCAATAGCGTGTCCGGCCAATTGAACCAGCGCGCTGCGATGAACGGCAGCGCGAGCGGCGTCCACACGCTGACGACCGCAATTGCCGCACCCACACAGAGCAAAGTGGGCAGCGCCAGTTCCCGCGCAAACGTCTGCGTCGATCCGCCGGTTTTCCAGATCAGCCAGCAAGCTCCGAGCAAGGCATATCCTGCGGCGAGACCAAGACCAGTGAGGATCGGGAACAGACCAAGCCAATCAAACGGCCCACCGGCGAAGCGGCCATCCACCACATGGATACTTTGCCCGATGAACGCACCAAGGATCGCGCCCTGGCAGAACGCCGCAATGAACGAGCCGGCAGAAAAGACCGCCGACCAGATCATTTCGAGGGAGCCACCCTGCACACGGAACTCGAATGCGATGCCGCGCAGGATGAGCCCGAGCAGCATCAGGCACAACGGCACGTAGAACGCCGGGAGGATGATCGCGAAGGCCAATGGGAAGCCGGCGAACAGAACCATGCCGCCCAGCACCAGCCAGGTTTCATTGCCGTCCCAGAACGGCTCAAGCGTTTCCATCATCAGGTCGCGGTCGCCCGAGCGCGGTGCGAACGGAAACAGAATGCCGACGCCGAGGTCGAACCCGTCGAGCGCGACATAAAGCCCGATACCCATGGCAGCTATGACGGCAAACAGAACAGCAAAGTCAAAGTTTGCGAGGAAGCCTGACGCGAGATTCATTTGACGGTACCCCTGTTGCGAGGGAGAAGGCCGATAGCGCCTGCCACCGCGGCAATGGGAACGGTGGGCGGCATGGGCAATCCGGTATAGGGGCCACGCCAGGTCAGGCGACCGGCGTACCAGAAGAAGCCCAGCAGCAGCAGATTGTAGAGGACCAGTGCAACGCCGATCGAACTGGCGACCGAACCGGTAGCAATTGGTGAGACGGCATCAGCCGTTCGCAAATGGCCGTAGACCACATAGGGCTGACGCCCGACTTCGGTGATGATCCAGCCTGCTATCGTGGCGACGAAGCCCAGCGGAATGCATCCCATGCAGGCAATCTGGTACCATCGCGTGGTGTAGAGCCTGCCGCGCCAGCGCAGGAACAGGCCGATGAAGGCGACACCGAGCAGGACCATGCCGCAACCCACCATCACGCGGAAAGCGAAGAACACCGGCACCACCGGCGGGCGCTCCGACGCCGGCACCTCTTTCAATCCCTTCACCTCGCCGTCCAGCGAATGCGTCAGTATCAGACTGCCGAGTACCGGGATTTCGATAGCATAATCGTTGCGCTCTTCCTTCTGGTTCGGCCAGGCAAACAGGTTGAGCGGCACGCGCCGCTCGGTTTCCCATCGGCCTTCGATCGCAGCCAGCTTCATCGGCTGGTATTTACGCGTGTTCAGCCCATGCTGATCGCCGATCAACATCTGCGCCGGCACCAGCACTGCCATCAGACCGAGGCTGATCGAGAACGCCCGACGCGCGGCTGCCTGGTCTTCCAGACGCCCGCGCCACAGCCAGAAGGCCGACACACCGGTCACGACAAAGCCGCCTGTGATGAAACTAGCCGTGAGCATATGCGCGAGCCTGTAAGGCATCGACGGATTGAACACGACGCCCCAGAAGTCGGTGGCGACAAAGCGCCCGTCGGCCGTCGTGGTGAATGCCGTCGGCGTCTGCATCCAGGAATTGGCGGAAATGATCCAGAACGCCGACATCAGCGTGCCGCAAGCAACAATGAGGCAAGCTGCAAAATGCAGTTTCTCTCCGACCTTCTCTTCACCGTACAGCATGATGCCGACAAAGCCGGCTTCGAGGAAAAACGCCGTCAGCACTTCAAGCACGAAGAGCGGACTGAGCACGTCAGCGGTGGCCCGCGCGTAACCGGACCAATTCAGGCCGAGCTGGTAGGAGATCACGACGCCAGTGACGACGCCCATGCCGAAGGCCAGCGCAAAAATCTTGGTCCAGAACCGGACCAAATGCCGGTAGACGGGATCATGCGTCTTCAGCCAGAGCGCGCTGAGCACGACGATGAACCATGCAAGACCAATGGTGAAGGCCGGCCACAAAATATGGTAGCCGATCGTGAAAGCGAATTGCAGTCGCGAAAGCAGGAGCTGGTCCATCGGTCTGTCCTATTCGGCTGATGTTCGGTCGTGGTGCGCCGTGCTGGTGGCCACGTCCGGCGGGCGACCGACGACACCGTCGCGCGCGATGGCGCGGTCGCCGTCGATCTGCGCTGCGGCGGCGGTGATCCTGACGGGAATGGATTTGTAGGACGGCGTCAGGCAGTCGGGATCGTGATGCTCGAGCGCGATCAGCGGCTGGGTTTCCGGATAGTACGACGCGCAGCACCGGTCCGGCAGATTGTAGCTGACCACCGTCAAGCCTTGAATCACTCGGTCCGCTCGCGCGCAGTCCAGCGCGGTGGCGACGTCGACTACGTCGCCCTCGGCAAAGCCCAGCCGTGACATCTCGCGATCGTTGATGAAGAGAACGTCGCGGCGTCCGAATACGCCGCGATAGCGATCATTGAGGCCGTAGATCGTGGTGTTGTACTGGTCGTGTGCGCGAAGCGACATCAAACGCAGCACGTCCGGATCGGCAGCCACGTCGTCTTCATCGAGACCCGAGAAGATGGCAAAGTTCGCCTTGCCCGTGGGCGTTTTCCAGATCCGCATCGCGGCCGTGTTCGGCAACTGGAACCCGCCCGGCTGCTTGATACGATCGTTGTAGCCTACAAAGTCTGGAAAGATCGCCTCGATGCCATTTCGGATCAAAGCGTAATCGCCGGCGAGCGCGTCCCAGTCGACCACGGACCGCTGGCACAGCGTCGCTTTGGCGACGCCGGCGATGATCGCCGGCTCGGATTTCAACTGGTCGCTTGGCGGATTGAGGAAGCCACGTGACGCGTGCACCATCGACATGGAGTCCTCGACGGTGATGGCCTGGCGGCCGGACGCCTGGACGTCGTTGTCGGTGCGCGCGAGCACGGGCAAGATGTAATTGGCTTTCGAGATCAGGAGATGCGTGCGGTTCAGCTTTGTCGCCAGATGGACCGCCAGATTGAGCTGTCGGAAACCGGCGAAACACGCCTGCGGGTCCGATGCCGCCATCGCCAGATTGCCGCCGAGGCAGATCACCGCCTTCGCCTTGCCATCGCGCATGGCCGCGATACTCTCGATCACCGAATGACCGAATTCGCGAGGCGGATCGAAACCGTAGACGTCGCGAAGCCGGTCCAGAAACTCCCTGGATGGCCGCTCGGTGATCCCCACCGTGCGATCGCCCTGCACGTTCGAATGTCCGCGCAACGGACAGATGCCGGCGCCGGCCTTGCCGATATTGCCCTTCAACAGGAGCAGATTGGCGATCTGCTCGACATTCGCCGTGCCGGTCTTGTGCTGGGTGATCCCCATTCCGTAGCAGATGATGGTCGCAGACGATGCTGCATACTGGGTCGCTACGTCCTCCAGATCGGCGCGCGAAAGACCGCTCGCCGTCTCGACCGCCGTCCAGTCGGTGCTCTCCAGATCTGCCGCAAGTGCTTCGAAGCCCGCCGTGTGCCCCGCAATGAAACCATGGTCCAGCACCGGCGCCAGATCGGCGGCGCGCGCCGCCTTGTCCATCGCGAGCAAGGCCTTGCAGATGCCTTTGAGAGCAGCAGCGTCTCCACCGCATCGTACCTGGAGATAGGTGCTGGCAATCGGCGTCGATGACGCCGTTGCCATTTCTACGGGTGCCTGCGGCGCCTCGAAGCGCTCCAGCGCCCGCTCGCGCAATGGGTTGATGACGATGATCTTCGCGCCACGTCGCGAGGCTTCGCGAAGCGGGGTCATCATCCGCGGATGGTTGGTACCGGGATTATGGCCGATGCACATGATCAGCTCGGCGCTGTCGAAATCCTCCAACGTCACGGTGCCCTTGCCGACTCCGATCGATCGCGGCAGACCGACCGAGGTCGGCTCGTGGCACATGTTCGAGCAATCAGGAAAATTGTTGGTGCCGAACTGGCGCGCGAACAACTGATAGAGAAAGGCGGCCTCGTTGGAGGCCCGGCCGGAGGTGTAGAACTCGGCCTCGTTCGGGCTGGCCAGCGCATTCAGTCTCTGCGCGATGTCATCAAACGCATCCTGCCATTCGACCGGTTCGTACTTGTCGGTCGCAGCATTGTATCGAAGCGGATGGGTCAACCGGCCCTGATTTTCCAGCCAGTAGTCTGACCGCTCCCACAAAGACGCGACGGTGTGTTCGGCGAAGAAGTCCGGTCCGACGCGCTTGGCGGTCGATTCCCAGGTGACGGCCTTTGCGCCGTTCTCGCAAAATTCGAAAGCCGAGGTGTGTTTCGGATCCGGCCAAGCACAGCCTGGACAATCGAAACCTTCGGGTTGGTTCTGTTTCAGCAGCGTCGGCACGCCCTCAATGAGCAGCTGCTGCTCCTTCAACGCGACCGCCAGCGCCTTTAGCGCGCCCCAGCCACCGGCTGGCTCAAGATAATCCCGAATTCCGTACGGACGTGACTTTGTCATATCGATCCCGCTTCCCGCAACGTCGTGCAACCTGATCTAAGCGGATGACCAGGAATGTTCTTGTCTGATAGTCGCGTCGTTTGCTGATTCGCACGGAGGTCGATCAAACGCCTACCGCAACCGAAGATTCCCTCGGCGGGACAGTCAGATGCGCTCTTCGCCTTGATTATGCGCACGCCTGATCGATCATCCGCACGCATTTATGATCAGCGCCGTGCGATAAGGAAATCATGCCTGCTTTCGCGCAAGCCAGCCGCGCAGCTAACTCCTATCTTGGGCTGAACCCAGATGCGATCGGAGATTTTTGATGACAAAGACAAACGTCGCGGACTTCATTGTCGACACACTCGGACAGGCCGGCGTCAAGCGGATCTTCGGCGTCGTTGGCGACAGCCTCAATGGCTTCACGGAAGCGCTGCGCCGCCGCAACACGATCGAGTGGGTTCACGTTCGGCACGAAGAGGTCGCTGCTTTCGCTGCCTCGGGCGAATCGCAGGTCACCGGCGAACTGGCGGTGTGTGCGGGTTCCTGCGGGCCCGGCAATCTGCATCTGATCAACGGCCTATATGATGCCCACCGGACGCGGACGCCGGTGCTTGCGATTGCAGCGCAGATTCCCTCGGCGGAGATCGGAGGGGGTTATTTTCAGGAGACCAATCCGCAGGCGCTGTTCCGCGACTGCAGCGTCTACTGCGAGACGATCTCCAATCCCGAGCAACTCCCCTATGTGCTGGAGAACGCGATACGTGCCGCGATTGGCCGCCGCGGCGTCGCCGTCATCGTAATTCCTGGCGATGTGGCGCTACTGCCAGCGCCGACTCGCGGTAGCGCGTCGAATGCGGGCCTGCTGACAGCGGCGCCTGTCGTCGTGCCTGCCGAGCAGCAACTGGACGCGCTCGCCGAACTGCTCAATAACGCACGGCGCGTGACACTTTTTTGCGGCCGTGGCTGCGCGGGCAGCCATGCCGAACTGATGCGTCTTGCCGATATGCTGAAGAGCCCGATCGTACATGCGCTGGGGGGCAAGGAATACGTCGAATACGACAATCCCTACGATGTGGGCATGACCGGCTTCATCGGATTCTCGTCGGGCTACGCTGCTATGCACAATTGCGAGGTGCTCGTCATGATCGGCACTGATTTTCCTTACAAGCAGTTTTTGCCGGCCCACGTCAAGATTGCGCAGATCGACATCCGTCCCGAGAATCTTGGCAGGCGTTGCAAGCTCGAATTAGGGGTCGTTGGTGGCGTCAAACCGACCTTGACGGCGCTTTGTGAGAAATTGACAGCCAAGACCGATACGCTTCACCTCGAGAATAATGTCGCTCACTATGGCGCCGCGCGCCGCGAACTGGATGCGCTCGCCAAAGGCACGCCCGGTCGGAAACCGATCCACCCGCAATATCTCGCCAGGCTAGTTAGCGAAACGGCCGATGACGACGCTATCTTCACCTTCGACGTCGGTACGCCAACAATCTGGGCCGCGCGTTATCTCAAAATGAATGGCAGTCGGCGTCTGATCGGATCGTTGGCCCACGGATCGATGGCTAATGCCATGCCGCAGGCGATCGGCGTGCAGGCCGCCCTCCCCGAACGGCAGGTCATTTCACTGTGCGGCGACGGTGGCTTCACGATGCTAATGGGCGATCTGATCACGCTCACGCAGCAGAAGCTGCCTGTCAAGGTCATCATCTTCAACAATGGCGTACTCGGCTTCGTCGCGTTGGAAATGAAGGCCGCTGGCTTCGTCGAATTGGGCACCGACCTGGAAAATCCCGATTTCGCGGCGATGGCAGCCGCCATGGGCATTTTCTCGCGTCGGGTCGAGGATCCCGGTGACCTGCCAAATGCGCTAGTGGACCTGTTCAGCCACGAAGGGCCTGGCCTCCTCGACGTCGTCACAGCGACGCAGGAACTTTCGATGCCGCCGACGATCGGTGCCGAGCAGATCAAGGGTTTCAGCCTTTGGATGCTGCGTGCAGTGATGAGCGGTCGTGGCGACGAAGTCATAGACCTCGTGTCCACAAACCTCCTCCCGCGATGAGAGCGGAGACGGTCTTCGTTTGAACACCGAGGCGACCTGAGAACAGGCGTATTTAAGCAAGCGTCCGGAACCCGTTCGTTCCGGTCACTTGTTTTAGATCTAAGTGGAGGCAAGGCAATGCTTAAGGGCATACCCCAACTGGTCTGCCATTCTGACAAGCTCAGCGAACGAACGGGCTCGCATCTTTCTCATAACGGACCGCCTGTGCACTTTCACGGTGGCTTCACTCAGGCCAACTGCCGACGCGATATTCTTGTTCATCGCGCCCGCAGCCACATGCCCGAATATTTCGCGCTCTCTCGTCGTCAACATCTCAAAAGCCGCTTTGAGATTCGCGATTTTCTGCACCTCGAGTCGTAGTGAGCGCGTCCGGGAGATGGAGAGCTCGACGGCATCGAGCAAGTCTTGCGCTCGAACGGGTTTCACAAGAAATTCGGTCGCGCCGGCTTTCATTGCACGCACCGACATCGGCACATCGGCGTAGCCGCTCAGAATGATGATCGATGTTCGATCGCCCCGCTTTGCCAGGTCGTCCTGAAAATCCAGCCCGTTACGGCCGGGCATTCGGATATCGAGGACGATGCAGTCCGGGTCGGCTCTCGCCTCCCGGGAGAGATAGGCCTGCGTCGTTTCGAAAGTCTCGACCCGATGCCCTATCGACCGCAGAATTGTGTTTAAAGAATCACGAACTCCAAAGTCATCATCGATCACGGCAACCGTGGCGACCGAACTTTCGGAATGGACCGTCATGGGTGAGCCCTGTCTGAAGAGCGCGGCAAGGGGGCCTCGACGCCTTCGAAGCTGTGAACGAAATCAACCAACAAATATTCGCGTGAATTCTTCATCATCGAGCGGGCGCGCGACGGATCGAAGTCTGCAAGAACGCCTTTGGCCATGCGGATATTGCCGTCCACGATCACGGTGTCGATGTCACGCGCCGTCGTCTGCAACATCACATGTGCACAGGCGTCGGGGTCGATGGATGAACCGAAATGTCCTTTCCTTATGAGGACGATATCGGCGCGCTTGCCGGGCGTCAGCGATCCGACCCGGCTATCCAATCCAAACACCCGAGCTGCTCCAATCGTCGCCATCTCCAGCAGGTCGCGAGGCCTCAGCAGCGGCAACCCAGGTCTGGTGGCCGGCCGTCGACCGGAGACGATCGAAAAGCTGCGCTCCATGGCGCCGTCGAGGAAGCCCTGGACGTAATACATCGCACGCAGCTGCCCCATCGTGTCCGAC
>SDZE01000232.1 GCA_004173095.1 Bradyrhizobiaceae bacterium | reverse complement strand
ATCGGCGTCACCGTCACCCAGACGCTCTATAACGGCAACAGGACGGCCAACAGCGTCCGCATTGCGGAGTTTCAGGTGCAGTCTGGCCGCGAGGCGCTGCGCAATGTCGGCCAAGGCGTGCTGCTCGACGCCGTCACGGTCTATATGAACGTTCTCGCCAATCAATCGCTGGTGGAGGCCCAACGCTCCAATGTCAGCGCCCTGCGCGAAACACTCGATATCGCCAAGAAGCGGCTCAATGCAGGCGACGTGACGCCGACTGATACGTCGCAGGCCGAGGCCCGCCTCGCCCGCGGCCAGGCCGATCTCAATGCCGCCGAAGTCGCCCTTGCGATCAGCCAGGCGACCTATGCCCAGGTCATCGGCGTCATGCCGAGCCGCCTCAACCCGGCGGATCCGATCGATCGATTGCTGCCACGCGGTCGGGAAGATGCCGTCGGACAGGCTTTCAAGGGCCATCCGGCGGTGCTTGCCGCGGGTTATGACGTCGATGTGGCGACGACCACCATCAAGGTGTCCGAGGGCAGTTTGCTGCCGACCCTCACTTTGCAGGGAAGCGCAAGCAAATCGAGGCAGTCGGATCAAACGCTTGGATCCTTCGGGACCGATCAGGCTTCGATCGTCGGCCAGCTCAACGCCCCGATCTATGACGGCGGCCTTGCTGCGGCCCAGACGCGACAGGCCAAGGAACTGTCGACCCAAAGCCGCCTGGTGCTGGAAATGATTCGCAATCAGGCGCGCACGGCCGCGATTGGCGCCTGGGTGTCGAACGAAGGCGCCAAGACCGCCGTAAGTGCTGCCGAATCAGAAGTGCGAGCCGCGGGCGTTGCATTGCAGGGCGTGCAGCGTGAAGCCGCTGGTGGCCAACGTACCATCGTCGAAGTTTTGAACACCCAGCAGGATCTGATTCTGGCAAAGGCGCGCTTGATCAGCGCGCAGCGCGACCGCGTCATTGCCTCCTATGCGCTGCTCAGTGCCATTGGCAGGCTCGACGTCAAGACACTCGGCCTCAAGACGCCGGACTATCTGCCGGAAGTGCATTACCACCAGGTGCGCGACGCCTGGCACGGGCTACGTACACCCGACGGGAAGTAAGCGCTCGAACAGGCGGATGAGGATGAACTAATCCGCCTTGCCGCTCTGCGCGATCGCGAAGCCGAGTGCGGTGACGAGCGAGACGACATCATACGGCTTGCGGATCACGGGGACATGCTCCAGCGCTGCCGGAATAAGGCTCGTCTCGCCATATCCTGTGGCGAATACAAACGGCACGCCGAGTTCGCGCAGCATATGCGCGACCGGCACGGACGTTCCCGACCCCAGATTGACATCGAGGATCGCAATATCGGGCTTGAAGCGGACGAGCGACGCCAGCGCTTCCGTGCTCGATGCTGCGGTCTCGACCCGTGTAACTCCTTCGCCGGCCAGCATGGTCTCGACATCCATCGCAATTAGCAGCTGATCCTCGACCATCAACACATTGAGCCCACGCAGCGAGGCAACCGGCTTGTCGTCTTTGATCTTGGCCTGATGCGTCCGCGTCACCAGCGCCGCCGGCCAGGTGACGAAGCGTGCGGGGATGAGCAGGCGCACCCGCATGCCTGCCCGATCATAATCGACATCGCTCGTGCCGCCGAGATCATAGGGGATGCTTCGGCCGATCAGCATCGAGCCGAATCCCAAAGTCGCCGGCGGTGTCACGGTGGGACCACCGCGCTCCAGCCAATGGATTTCACTATCGTCGTTCCCGAGCCGCTGCCACGTCAATGAGAGTATGCCGGAGCTCACCGACAGCGCACCGTATTTGGCAGCATTGGTCGCCAACTCGTGCAGCACCAACGCCATCACCGAATAAGCGCGCGCGTCTAGCGTGACTTCCGGACCGGTAACTTCGATCTGCTTGACCGCCTCGACATAGGGCGACAGCTCGGCATCGACCAGGCTCTTCAGCCCGCCGCCGCCAGCGCCGCGGATTACCTGATCATGGGCCAGCGAGAGCGCCTGGATGCGGCCCTTCAGCGAGCTCACATAGTCCTCGATGCTGCGCCCCTGCTCCACCGGATGCGATACCAGCGACTTGATCAGTGCCAGGATATTCTTGACGCGATGATTGAGCTCTTCATTGAGCATCTTCTGGCGCAGATCGGCCTTATGGCGCTCGTCAGCCAGCAATTCGCTGTGACGCATCACGACTTCCACCAGCGCCGAACGCGCTGCTTCTGCCGTATCGCGCTCGCTTTGCAGCCAAGGCTCGGATTGCCGCTCCACGGTTTCCTTCCAGATCTGGAAACTCTTTCGCGGCGTCAGCCGATCGCCGAGCGGTCCGATCTCATAGGTCTTGTTCGGATTGCCGGCCCAGTTCAAGGTCTGCGCGACTTCGCAGCGAAAGAACAGCAGATAGTCACGTGGCAATTGCGATAACGGCACGGCTAGCACACCGGCGACTTTGTCGCTGTAATCCGCAGCCTCCGGCAGTCGATCCGATAGTGCGCTGGTCGCCCATACGCGACCTCCAGCCGCCGCGTTCAGCAGCGCCGTCAGGGCCGGAATGGCATTCGCAGGCGGCACCTTGCCAAAGCCTGTCCAGCTATTGTTGTACAACAGGCCGACACCATCGCACGGCATCAACTCGCCGAAATCGCGGATGTTGCCCTTGAGCAGATCCTCGACATTGCCGTGATGCGATACATCGTGCAGCAGCTGATCGAGATAGCGACGCGCGCGTTCGCTGGCGACGAGTTTGCGTTTCTGGATCAGTGCCGCGAGCTGCATCGCGAAGAACTCGCCGAACATCTCGGCAGCGATCCGCTTTTCCATCGACAGCACGCGCGGCGCATAATGATGGCAGGCGATCAGCCCCCACAACACGCCATCGAGAATGATCGAGATCGACATCGAAGCGCCGACGCCCATGTTGCGCAGATATTCACAATGCACCGGCGAGACACTGCGCAGATGAGCGAACGACAGATCGAGCGGCTCTCCGGACGGATCAAATTCCGGCACGATGGCGACGCGGGCCCCCGACGCATCCGAGACGATCCGCACGGTGTTTTCGAGATAGAGAATACGCGCTTGCTGCGGGATATCGCTGGCCGGGAAGTGCTGCCCGAGAAAGCTTTCGAGATCACCGCGCTTGGCCTCGCTGATCACGCGACCGGAGCCATCCTGTGCGAATTGATAGATCATGACCCGGTCATAGCCGAGCGCGCCACGCAGCAGCCGCGCCGCATTGTCAAACAACACGTCGAGATCGTTGCACTGGCCAATGCGACCGATCAGTAGACGTGACAACTCCAGCGGCGGCGTCGCATCGACGGGATCGACCGGCTCGAATTCGACGATGTTGACCCCGTGATGGCGGTGCACCGAGACGTTAAATACGGTGTCGGTGTGGGCGACCTTGAAATCGATCAGCAAGCCGGCACGTTTCTGACTGCCCCATTTGGCGATGGCATTGCGAATATCGTGCGCGGGGCGTTCGCCGATCAGCTCATCGAGGCGACGGTCATTGATCTGGCCATCGATACCGAGCATCGCAGCAGCATTGGCCGAATGGCGCCGCACCATGCCGACCGATCCGTCGCAGGCGAGCAGACATCCGTAAGGCTGTATGCTGCCGGGAATATGGATGGGTTCGCGGTCGCAATTGGTGAGATCGACGGGATCGGATGGCGTGAGCATCAAGTCTCTCTGAAACGGAACCCGCATAAGCAGCCGGGGCGAGGATGCCGTGCCTGCAATCATTCGCAAACATGGAACATCCCAACCTGCCATGCTGAAAAGAGCGGCAAGCCCAGCACATCCATCTGCAACGGGCAAGTTGCCCTTTTGATCCGCGCCGATCGACTTTTAGGGTCGAACCGTGATCAGGCATGCCTGGAACGCTTGCCGAACAACGTCATCAGTACAGGTAGAATGATGAGGATCACCAGCGGAGCTAGCAACATGCCGGTCACCACCACCATGGCCAGCGGTTTCTGCACCTGTGATCCGATACCTTCGGACAGTGCCGCCGGTAGCAGGCCGATTCCCGCGACGATGCAGGTCATCAGGACGGGCCGCAGTTGCAACTCCCCTGTTCTGACCACCGCCTTGTTGCGCTCCATGCCTTCGTCGATCAGCTGGTTATATTGCGAGATGATCAGAATGCCGTCCATCACGGCGATACCGAACAGCGCAATGAAGCCGATCGCCGCCGATACGCTGAACGCGATGCCGGTGAGGAACAGGCCGAGCACACCACCGAAGATCGCCATCGGAATGACGCTCATGGCCAGCAACGTATCGGCCATGGAACCGAAATTGAACCACAGCAGCACGCCGATCAGCAGAAGGCTGATCGGGACGACGACGGACAGGCGCTTGATGGCGTCCTGCAGATTACCGAATTCGCCAACCCATTCGGTGCGCGAGCCGGCTGGCAACTTGACCAGCGCATTCACCTTGTCCTGCGCTTCCTGAATGGCGCTGCCGAGATCGCGTTCGCGCACCGAGAACTTGATCGGCAGATAGCGCTCCTGGTTCTCACGGTAGATATAGGCCGCGCCGGAAATCAAATTGATCGATGCGACCTCGCTGAGCGGGATCTGCGTAATGGCGCCATTGGCTCCGGGCGCACCGATGCGCAGATTCTGGATTGCCTCGGCGCTGCGGCGGAATTCCGGCGCCAGACGTACCACGATCGGGAAATGGCGATCGCTGCCGGGCTCATAGATATCACCGGCGCTGTCGCCTCCGATCGCGACCTTGATGGTGGCATTGATGTCGCCGGGCGACAGCCCGTAGCGCGCAGCCTTGGCGCGGTCGATGTCAATCTGGATGGTGGGTTGCCCGAGCGAGGTGAACACCGCCAGATCGGTGACGCCCTGCACCGTGGACAGCACGTCCTTGATCTCGTTGGCCGTCTTGGTCAGCGTTTCCAGATCGTTGCCGTAAAGCTTGATCGAGTTTTCGCCCTTCACGCCCGACACCGCCTCGGAGACGTTGTCCTGCAGATATTGCGAGAAGTTGAATTCGACGCCGGGAAATTTCGTTTGCAGTTCCTTGAGCAGCCGCGCCGTCAGCGCGTCCTTGTCCTGCGGCGCCGGCCATTGCGACGATGGCTTCAGCGGCGCGAAAAACTCCGCATTGAACAAGCCGGCCGCGTCGGTGCCGTCATCGGGACGGCCATGTTGCGACACCACCGATTCGACCTCGGGCTGCGCACGGATCAAGCGACGCATCTCGTTGACGTAGGTATTGCCTTCCTGCAGCGAGATGGTCGGCGGCAGCGTGGCACGAATCCACAGGTTGCCCTCCTCCAGCTTCGGCAGGAATTCCAGGCCGAGCAGCCGGATCATGATCGCGGTGATGACCAGCAACGCGGCAGCGATGCCCATCACCATGGCGCGGCTCTTCACCGCCCAGTTCAGCACCGGCATATAGAGGTGATGCAGCTTGCGGACGATCCACGTCTCGGTTTCCTGCACGTGGGCCGGCAAGATCAGCGCGCTCAGCGCCGGCGTGATGGTGAAGGTCGCAATCAGGCCGCCGGCAAGCGCGTATGCGTAAGTTCGCGCCATCGGCCCGAAAATATTGCCTTCGACGCCTGACAGCGTGAACAGCGGCAGGAAGGCCGCGATGATGATCGCCGCCGCGAAGAAGATCGAGCGCGACACGTCCGCGGACGCGCTGAGAATGCCGTGCTTT
The DNA here is from genome assembly GCA_004173095.1 of Bradyrhizobiaceae bacterium. GTDB lineage: Bacteria > Pseudomonadota > Alphaproteobacteria > Rhizobiales > Xanthobacteraceae > Tardiphaga. The sequence goes on along the minus strand of SDZE01000232.1, from coordinate 10,001 downwards.
TTCATCCCCATGATGGTTTCGGACGAAATGTGGCTCTTCTCGGCATCCGATAGCGGGGTGGTTTGCGTCAAACGTCGGAAGATCGCTTCCACCATGATGACGGTGCCATCGACGATCAGGCCGAAATCGATCGCACCGACTGACAGAAGGTTGGCGGACTCGCCGCGCGCCACGAGGATGATGACAGCGAAGAACAGCGCGAACGGAATCGTGGCCCCCACGATCAGCGCACTGCGCAGATTGCCGAGGAATAGCCATTGCAGGAACACGATCAGCAGAATGCCGACGATCATGTTGTGCAAGACCGTGTGGGTGGTGAGATCGATCAGGTCCTTGCGATCATAGATGCGCTCGATGCGCACGCCGGGCGGCAGCACGTTGCCGGCATTGATCGCCCTCACCGTCTGCTCGACGCGGGCGATGGTCGGCGTGCTCTTTTCGCCGCGCCGCATCAGCACGATGCCCTGAACGATGTCGTCGTCCTGATTGAGGCCGGCAATGCCAAGCCGCGGTCGTTCGCCCACCGATACGGTGGCGACGTCGCGGATCAAGACAGGGTTGCCGTTGGTCTGCGAGATCATCGTGTTCGACAGATCGTCGATCGAGCGGATCAAGCCGACGCCGCGCACGACGGCGGATTGCGGGCCGATATTGACGGTGTTGCCGCCGACATTGACGTTGGCGTTGTTCACCGCCGTCAGAAGCTGCGGCAGCGTCAGGCCATAGGCGACCAGTTTGTTGAAATCGACCTGGACCTCATAGGTCTTGGTCTTGCCGCCCCAACCTGTGACGTCGATGACACCGGGGACCGCGCGAAAGCGACGTTGCAGCACCCAGTCCTGCAGCGTCTTGAGATCCATCACGCTGTAATTGGGCGGCCCGACCAGACGATAGCGGAAGATTTCACCGACCGGCGATAGCGGTGAGATGGTCGGCTGCGCATTGTTCGGCAACGTGCCGAGTTGCGCGAGACGGTTCAGCACCTGCTGCAGCGCCTCTTCATACGTATAGTCGAAGGAGAATTGGAGTTTGACGTCGGACAGGCCGTAGAGGGAGATCGTGCGGATGGTCTTGACGTTCTTGATGCCCGCCACCTGGGTCTCGATGGGGATTGTGATGTAGCGCTCGATCTCCTCGGCCGAGAGCCCGGGGCTCTGCGTCACGATATCCACCATCGGTGGCGTCGGATCAGGATAGGCCTCGATGTTCAGCTGTTGAAAGGCAAACAGCCCGCCGATGAACACGGCGAGGAACATGCCGACCATCAAGAAACGACGATCGACGGCAATGGCGATAAGACGATCCATCCAGATCGGACCTTTCAGAGAAGCCGAAGCTGGAACTTAGCTCGCAGAGGCGATGCGATCGATGAACAGGCTGCCGCGGGTGATGATCTTTTCGCCGGGCCGCAGATTGCCGATCACTTCGACCAGGCCGGCATTGGTCATGCCGGTCTTGATGGTCCGCAATTCAACGGTCTTGTCGTCGTTGGCGACCCAGACGCGGACCTGATCACCTTCATAGATCAGCGCGGCCTTCGGGACGCCGACGGTCGGCTGCTCGCCCGGTGCATAGATCGTCACCGTGGTGAACATTTCCGGCTTCAACAGCCCATTGCTGTTGTTCAGCGTGGCGCGGACCAGCAGGCGGCGCGTGGTGGGATCGAGTGCGGTGGCGACATAATCGATACGGCCGGTCATGATGCGGCCCGGCAGCGCCAATGCAGTGAAGGTCATTTCCTGACCGATCTGCACCGAAGCGGCTTCGGTTTCGCGCACGAAAGCGGTCAGCCAGACGGAGGACAGATCGCCGATCACGAACACAGGATCGCTGGCACCGGCACTGATGAACTGGCCGGGACCGACCTTGCGCTGGACCACGGTGCCGGCCAGCGGCGCGAATACGGTGGTCTCGGGATTGATGCGGCCCTTCTCCTGGAAAGCGGTGATCGCGTCTTCAGTGAGACCGAGAATACGCAGGCGGTTGCGCGAGGCTTCGAGTGCGGTGTTGGCGGTGCGCAGATCGTTCTGCGCCTGCAGCAGCGTGGCCTGGGCCTGCTGATAGTCCTTCAGCGGCACAGCCTTGCCGTCGAACAGATCCTTGGCACGCTTGTCCTGGATGGTAGCGAGATCGAATTGCGACTTCGCCTTGTTGGCCGCAGTGACAGCGGCGACGAAATCGTTCTGCGCACCGACGGTGTCGGCCGCTTCGACGACGAACAGCGGCTGCCCCTGCACCACGTGGTCGCCCGGCTTGGCAAGTAGTTTGGTGACGCGACCGGCATAGGGCGAGAATATCGGGGTCGAGTGATCTTCATCGACGGCAATCTTGCCTTCGGTGACAGATTCGGATCGGAACGACTTCACCGTCACCGGCTCGACAGTCAGGCTCGCCCATTCGGACGGCGACGGCGCGTAGCGTTGCGGGTTTTTGCGTGACTGGCTGGAGACGTCAGAATGCTTTTGCGGCGTGGCTGCAAGTTGCGTGTAGACGTATCCGCCGCCGGCCAGAAGGACGAGCGCGCAGACGCCGGCCACCACCTGTTTGCGGCTGAATTTCGAAGTTCCCTGGTTCACGTTCGTCACCTGCCGAGCCCTGAAAATACGAGGCCGCTTATGCCGCGGCGTTTTGTCCCATCACGCGCGCTATTAGTGCGCATATGGATGTGGAGACAATCAAAAAACGCAGATCAGACCCGCATTTTCGGTTAATTTTTCGCGAGGACCGCATTGTCACGCCACAGATCCCCATACCGGTGAATCCGTACCGAGCGGGACGGCCGGTCGTACCCAATGTGCGGGGGTTAGCCCTAGCACGGCCGCATGACGAACAGCCGACAGAGTTCCGAATCCGGATGGGCCGTCCGCGATGAGCCCCGTCAGCGCATCGCCGGCAATATCCGGGGCATGCAGGCCATTGTCGAGGCGCCCCATCTCCCATAGCCACTTGCCGGTGCGCGCCAGCGACACCTGCACGTGCCAGCTGCCGCCCTCTCGCGCCTGGCGGAGCTTCGCCATCATGGCGCCAAAGGCCATGAGATATCCGCTGGCGTGATCGAGCATCTGCGCAGGCAATTCCTTCGGTTGATCCACGCCGGCCGCTTGCGCCTCGGCGTGGTTGAAACCGGTAGCGCATTGGACCAGCGAGTCGAAGCCGCGGCGCTGCGCCCAATGGCCGCTGCGACCGTAGGCGGATAGCGAAACGTAAACGATGCCGGGACTGAGGCGCGCTGCATCCGCAGGCGCAAAGCCGCGTGCGGCCAGCGATTGCGGGCGATAGCCTTGCGAGAAGATATCGGCACCGACGAGCAGGCCGCGCAGCAACGCACGCCCCTGCTCGGTATCGAGATCGGCAAAGCTCGACCGCTTGCCGCGGCCGGTATCGATGGTGAGCCATGGGATCGCCGGCAGCTTCGGGCTGGAGATCAGCATGACCTCCGCACCATGGGCCGCCAGCGTGCGTCCGGCGACAGGGCCTGCAATGACCCGCGACAGATCGAGCACGCGCAGACCTTCAAGCGGCCGTGCACCTTGCGGCCATGGTCTCGGCGCGGCCTCGCCGATTTTGGTGATCTCGACCAGGGGCAGTTCGGCGATCGCTTGCGATTGCGGCAGCGCCATCCATTCTTCATAGCTGCGCATCAGCGCCACGACGCCGCCAGCGGCATAGACGGCCGTTTCAAACGCCTCGCCATTCCATTGCAGCAACGCTGCCTGCACGGCTTCGCGCTCGGGGGCACAGGACAACACCTTGCAGACGGCGTCGCGATGATGCGGGAAATTGGTATGCAGCCGGACAAAGTGGCCGTCACCGGCCTTGTACACACCGGCGATCGCATCCCATGCCGGCGGCGGCGGATTGCCATCGCGACGAAGATAGCGCTCGCTACGGCATTCGACCACGGCGTGGCGCATATCGACAGCGACATCCTGTGCCACTCCGCTGCGTGCGCGCCAGATCTCGGCAGCGGCCAGACCCGCAGCCGCGATCGATACCTGGGCGGCAGCGCCGACGCGAAATGACGATGGCAGCATCGGCTCGTCGCCGGTCAGCGTGACACGATCCAGCGCGGTGCGATCACCGCCCTGATCGGTCCACAGCTCGGCAAGGATGTCGCGCGGCGTCTGCATCGTATCTGACCTGAGAGCCGGTGGCTGGCATGCGCCAACAGACCGTAAATGCACGATGCGGGTCAACGGCTGAACGGTTGCTGAACGAGGTCAGTGAAAGTCCCGCGAGCGCGGCAATATCCGGACATCGCGGGGATGACGGATGCGCTGGGAGGGATTGTCGGGATGTTCGCGGCGGTCGTCGTTGAGCGGCTCCGACGGCGTCAATCCCGTCAGAATTGCCGGCCGCGCCGCGAGATTGTCGGAGAGCGCCGCGAGATCATGACTGCGATCGACCAGTCGTTCGGCGACCAGATGCACCACCTTCTCCTTGCTGCTCTGGATCCGCCCCTCGACCATCACCAGCCGCGCGCCCATCACCTCGCGGCGAAATTGCTCCATCACCTTTGGCCACACCACGACATTGGCGATCCCGGTCTCGTCCTCCAGCGTCATGAAGATGACGCCCTTGGCGCTGCCCGGCCGCTGTCGCACCAGCACCACGCCGGCGCAGCGCACGCGGCGGCCGTCATGGGCAGCCGACACCGTCGCGCAGGTCACTACTCTTTCGGCGGCGAACTTCTGCCGCAGGAATTCCAGCGGATGTCCCTTCAGCGACAGCCGGATGGTCTGATAATCCGCCACCACCTGTTCGGATCGCGGCATCTGCGGCAATGGCGCCGTATTCTCATCCGGCTGCTCGCGCGCCGTCGCCGCCTCGAACAGCGGCAGCGCCACGTCGTCAGGCAGACGCCGCACCGCCCACAGCGCTGCGCGGCGATCGAGGCCGATGGAGCGAAACGCATCGGCATCGGCAAGCAGGATCAGCGCCCGCTTCGGCAACGCCGTGTCGCGGGCAAACTCCTCCAGTGACGTGAAGGCGCGCCGCCCCCGTGCAGCGACGATACGCGCGCCCCAGTCATCGGTGGGAGATTTTCCCTTTGACAGTCGCTCGTTCTCTTCGTCGGGATCGGCCCATTTGAAACCGTCGATCTGGCGAAAACCGAGCCGCACCGCATGATATCTGGCGCTGGTCTGCTCCAGCGTGTTCTGGCCGTGGCTGAACGAGACATCGATATTGCGGATCGTCACGCCGTTCTGCTGCGCGTCGCGCACGATCTGTGCGGGTGCATAGAAGCCCATCGGCTGCGAGTTCAAGAGACCGCAGCAGAACGCATCGGGATGATAGTGCTTCAGCCATGACGACACATAAACCAGCTGGGCAAAAGCCGCGGCGTGGCTTTCCGGAAAGCCATAGCTGCCAAATCCCTTGATCTGCTCGAAGCAGTTCTTGGCGAATTCGGCATCGTAACCACGTCGGATCATGTTGCCGACCATTTTCTCCTCGAACGTGCCGATGGTGCCTATATTGCGGAACGTCGCCATCGCCCGGCGCAGCCCGTTGGCCTCCTCCGACGTAAACTTGGCAGCCTCGATGGCGATCCGCATCGCCTGCTCCTGAAACAGCGGCACGCCCAGCGTCTTGTGCAGCACGTTGTAGAGTTCGTTCTTGTCGCCGCCCTTTGGATACGGATAGTCGATATCCTCCGGATTCATCGCCCGCCGTTTCAGATAGGGATGCACCATGTCGCCCTGGATCGGGCCCGGCCGCACGATCGCCACTTCGATCACCAGATCATAGAAGTCCTTCGGCTTCAGCCGCGGCAGCATGTTCATCTGCGCGCGGCTCTCGACCTGGAACACACCGAGCGACTCGCCGCGCTGGAGCATCGCGAACACCGGCGGCGCATCCAGGTTTTCCGCCTTGATGTCCTTGAGCTCGTAACGCAGGCGCTTGTGGCGAAAAATCAGATCGAAACATTTGCGGATGCAGGTCAGCATGCCCAAAGCGAGCACATCGACCTTCATCATCTTCATGGTATCGACATCGTCCTTGTCCCATTCGATGAAGGTCCGATCGTCCATCGCCGCATTGCCGATCGGCACATAGCTGTCGAGCCGATCCTGGGTCAGGACATAGCCGCCAACATGCTGCGACAGATGGCGGGGAAATTCGATCAGTTCGATGGCGAGTTCGACCGCACGCGCGATCATCGGGTTGGAAGGATCGAGACCGGCCTGCTTGACCTGCATCTCGTTCAGGCCCTTGCCCCAGCTGCCCCATACCGTATCCGCCAGCGCCGAGGTCACGTCCTCGGTCAGCCCCAGCGCCTTGCCCACATCGCGGATCGCCGAACGCGGCCTGTAGTGGATGACGGTGGCGATGATCGCGGCGCGATGGCGGCCGTAACGGCGATAGACATATTGCATCACCTCCTCGCGCCGGACGTGCTCGAAATCGACATCGATGTCCGGCGGCTCCAGACGTTCTTTCGAGATGAAGCGTTCGAACAGCAGATCGACCTCGGCTGGATTGACCGATGTGATGTCGAGCATGTAGCAGACCGCGGAATTCGCCGCCGATCCGCGGCCCTGGCAGAGAATGTTCCGGCTGCGCGCATAGCGGACGATGTCGTGCACGGTCAGGAAATAATGCGCGTAAGCCAGCTCCTTGATGAGCGCGAGTTCCTTGTTAAGGGTGGCGACGAGCTTCTGATCCTCCCGCTTGGGGAAATGCCGGGCATAGCCTTCCCAGGTCAGATCCTCGAGATGCTGCTGCGCCGTCTTGCCGTGCGGCACCGGCTCGTCGGGATATTGGTATTTGAGCTGAGCGAGGGTGAAGGTGATGCGGTCGGCAAAACGCACGGTCTCGCGGATCGCCTCGGGATAATCGCGAAACAGCCGGATCATTTCCGCCGCCGGCTTCAGATGCCGCTCGGCATTGATCTCCAGCAGCCGTCCGGCTGTCTCGATGGTGGTCTTTTCGCGAATGCAGCTCACCACATCCTGCAGGATGCGGCGCGCAGGATGATGATAGAGTACATCATTGGTGGCAATGAGCGGCACCCGCGCCGACGCCGCGATATGTTGCAGCCCGGCAAGCCGCCGCTTGTCGTCGCCGCGATGATACATGCTGACACCCAGCCAGATGCCGGCGGCCGGCATTTGCAGCAAAGCATCGAGCGTCTCCTTCAGCAACGATACGGCAAGACGATAGGCCGGCATCAGCACCAGCAATTGCCCTTCGCTGAATTCGGCGAGATCGCCGAACATCAGATGACACTCGCCTTTGTCGGCGCGTAATTTGCCTTTGCTGAGCAATCGACACAGCCGACCATAGGCGTCGCGATCGCGCGGATAGGCCAGCACATCCGGCGTGCCATCATTGAACACCAGCCGCGTCCCGATCAGCAGCTTCGGCTTGTAGACGAGATCCTTGTTATCCAGTTCGGCATAGGCGCGCACCACGCCGGCCATGGTGTTGTGATCGGCGATACCGATCGCATGTAATCCCTCGATGCTGGCCTGATGCACATAATCCTGCGGATGCGAGGCACCGCGCAGGAACGAGAAATTACTGGCGACACCGATCTCCGCATAACCGCCTATGTCGATATCGTGGACATGGATGGTCATGCAAACAACCCGTGCACATACCATTGCGGCGCCACCACCTCGCCGTCGCGGATGATCTCGCCATAGAGGCCATCGCGGAACAGCCAGAACCGTTGGCCGCTGTCGTCCTCGACGCGAAAATAATCGCGCGTCGGCATTGCCTCATGGGCGCGCCACCATTCCATCGCGATGCGCTCAGGCCCTTCCACATGCAGTACGGTGTGCAGCACGCGGCGCCATTTGAAACGACGCGGCGGCTTGTCGGGAAACTCCACGGCAATCACCTCGACCGGCTCAGGTCGTTCGAACAACCGCAACGGTCGCAATGGCGGCGCGTCCTCGCGCTCCGGCCATGCAGCCTGCAATGCCTGATTGCGATGATGCTGCGCCGGTGCCGCCCACATCGCCAGTTCTGGAACGTGGCTGTTCATCGGCAGATGCACCTGCACCCGGCGCGAGCCGATCCGCGCCGCGATGCGATCGATCAGATCGGCCAGGTCGTCATTGTCATGCACATTGGCGTCGAGGTCGCGCTGCTGTTGCACCACGATTTCGGTATGGCTGGCCGACAGCCGCATCATGTCGAAGCCGAAGCCGGGATCGAGCGGATCGGCGATGGCATCCAGCCGCTCGCGAAACAGCCGGTCGACCACCTCACCTTTGGTGACGGGCTGGCCGGTTTCCACCGTAATGGTCCGCACCGCGCCATCGGTGCGGAAGAATGACGCCTCCAGCCGCCGTGCGCCTTTGCCCTGCTTGTCCATTGCCGTGATCAATGTACGCGCCAGCGAGGCCAGCGTCGCTTCGATCACGCCATCGGTGGCGATTGGCTCGGCGAAACGCTTTTCGACAATGTAATCCGGCAGCGGCTTGCGCGGACTGATCGGCGCGTCGCTCTGGCCCAGCGCCTGCTCCAGCAATGTAGTGAACGCTGCGCCGAACCGCGCAGTGATCTCGTGGCGTGCCCGCGATGCGACATCACCGATGGTTTTCAGCCCGGCGCGACGCAGCCCGCGCGTGATGGCCTCATCGGCACCGAGCGTGAACAGCGGCAACGGCATCACCGCTTTGGCCTCGTCGCCACCGGCCACGATGCGGCCATGCGCATGGCGGCTGAGCGTGCGCGCGCAGGTCGATGTCCCCGCAATCGCGGCGCTGACGATAAAGCCTTGCCGCATGAGCGTCGTGCAGAGCTGCTGCATCAGCGCCGCTTCGCCACCGAACAGATGCGCGCAGCCGGTAATATCGAGAAACAGGCCATGCGGCAGATCGAGCGCCACCAGCGGCGTGAAGCGATTGCACCAGTCGGCGATATCGGTCAGCGTCTGCGTGTCGGCAACGGGATCGGCGTCGAAGACCCGAATGTCCGGACACACCACCCGCGCATTGGCGAGCGGCAGACCGATCTCGAGACCGAGCCTCGTCGCAGCATCGTCGAGGGCCGAGATCTGCAGTGCATTGTTCAGTTTGGCGACGACGATGCTCGGCTGCGCATCAACCGGCGCGCCGCTGCGGGCCGATTGCCGCTTGATGCGATCGGTCGGCAATCGCGGCAGCCACAGGCTGAGAAACCGTCGGCCTGTCACGGAATTCGCAGTCATCGCACTTCCATTCCATGATCCATTGGCCGCCGAGGCCATGACGATTGCGAACCAGCTGGACGTTGAGCATCGGCGCGCCCCAGCCTTCTGAATATTTGAGCTCCCAGGTTCTGGCGGGCGGCGAATGCGCGGAGCGCACGATCCATCGCGTTTCGGCCGTACTCGCCAGCGGCGTCGCCGCCGTGCGCAACAACAAAGCGGTGACGCCCGAACCACGCGCGGCCAGCGTCAGCTTGCGGCTGGCCACCAGATCGAACTGCTTGCTGTCGCCCCAGGTCTCCAGCACAACGCTGCCCAGCGCATCGCAGGCCAGCGCATCGGCCGCGGTGCGCAAGGCCGCCTCCACATCGGGCGCACGCACCGTCACCATCAATCGCGGATCAAGGCCGAGTTCGCGCCAGCCATTCATGGCCAGCGTCCCGCATTCACGTTCGACGAAATCCTGCCGGATCCACAGCAGCGGTCGCCGACCCGACACGCGATGCGCGAGACCGGCGATGAAACCCGTCGCGGCGGCGCTGTGGCGACCTTCGGCAAACACCTCATGCACGGTTCCACGCGCCAAGCCGCCCTGCAGGGCTGCGTCCGCTTCGGCATGACCCAGCGACACCCGCGCCGGTGCATAGGTATCGCTATGCGTCTCGATGCGTTCGATGGTGCCGCGCAGGCGCGCAAGCGTGCTCATGCGTGCGCTGGTCATGCGCCGCTCCTTAAATCTTTGCCAAAACAGGGTTTTCAATGAACCCGTGACTGGCTCATTTGTTCATGATGTGTTCTATATAAAGCCCCCGGCCCCAAACGAGTCAATCGAGATTCAGCCGGGCGTCGCGACCAA
>SDZE01000612.1 GCA_004173095.1 Bradyrhizobiaceae bacterium | reverse complement strand
TGCATCTCCTGAACCATCGGCGTCTCGAATGGACCCGGCGCGATGGCGTTGACGCGGATATTCAGCGGCGCCAGTTCGCAGGCCATCACCTGGGTCAACGTGATGACGCCGCCTTTGGAGGCACCATAGGCCGACCGCTCGATATTGCCGCGCAGGCCCGACACCGAGGCCACATTGACGATGGCGCCGCCGCCATGGGCCTTCATCAGCCGCGCGGCTTCCTTGGCTACGGCAAAGGTGCCGACCAGATTGATGTCCAGTATCTCGCGGAACAGCTTTACCGACGTCTCGAAAAACGGCACCTGACGGCCGATTCCAGCTGAATTCACCAGGCCGCGGACGGGACCGAAACCAGCTTCGCAATCCTTCAGGCCGGCAACGACCACGTCCTCATCGGCGACGTCCATGACCACGGTTCGGGTGACGCCAGGCATGACGGCGTCGATCTGAGCCCGGGCGGCATCCAGGGCAGGCTGGGTAAGGTCGGCGAGCAGGACCTTCCACCCCTCACCTACGGCTGCCTTGGCGATCGCCAGTCCGATTCCCGATGCTCCGCCGGTGATGATGGCGACGCCTTTGTCCTTGGTCTGGTCCTTGTTCATGGGTTTTCCTCACATGGCCCGCCGCAGCCTGCCGGCCGCGCAGCGTTATCGTTGCGGCGACGGTTTTCACCAAAGCCCATCCAAAGTCGAGGCCTACTGCTGGGCGAAAGGGCTTGACCGCGCATCATCACGAAACCACAAGGGGCACCGACATCATAAAAACTCAGAATGACGTGGCAGGGAGAAACAAAATGGCGATTTCACGCCGGACAATGTTGAAGGCATCGGCGGCAGCGACCGCATTCGGCGGCGTCGGCATGCCCTGGGTGGCCCGCGCCCAGCAGGCCGAATACATCTACAAATACGCCAACAACCTGCCCGACACGCATCCCATGAACATCCGCGCCCGCGAGATGTCCGCCGCGATCAAGACCGAGACCAACGGCCGCGTCGATCTGCAGGTGTTTCCGAACAACCAGCTCGGCTCCGACACCGACATGCTGAGCCAGATCCGCTCCGGCGGCGTCGAGTTCTTCACGCTGTCCGGCCTGATCCTGGCCACCCTCGTGCCGGCGGCATCGATCAACGGCATCGGCTTTGCGTTCCCGAATTACGACACCGTCTGGAAGGCGATGGACGGCGATCTCGGCGCCTATATCCGAAAGGAAATCACCAAGGCCAATCTCGTCGTCATGGACAAGATCTGGGACAACGGTTTTCGCGAGATCACCTCGTCATCGCGGCCGATCAAGACGCCAGACGATCTGAAGGGCTTCAAGATCCGCGTGCCGGTGTCGCCGCTGTGGACCTCGATGTTCAAGGCATTCGACTCCGCACCGGCGTCGATCAACATCTCTGAGGTCTATTCGGCCATGCAGACCAAGGTGGTCGAAGGCCAGGAGAATCCGCTGGCGATCATCTCGACTGCCAAATTCTACGAAGTGCAAAAATTCTGCTCGCTGACCAACCATATGTGGGACGGCTACTGGTTCCTGGCCAACCGCCGCGCCTGGGAAAAACTGCCGGCCGATCTGCGTGACATCGTCGCCCGGAACATCAATGCCGCCGGCATGAAAGAGCGCGAGGACGTTGCCAAGCTCAACGCCAATCTGCGCGGCGAGCTGGAAGCCAAGGGCCTCGCCTTCAACGAGCTCGAGCCCGGCCCATTCCGTGACAAGCTGAAAGCGGCCGGATTCTACAAGGAATGGCAGGGCAAATATGGCGACGAGGCCTGGGCCATTCTGGAGAAATCCGTCGGCAAACTCGGCTGATCGGACAGGCCATGACAGCGCATGACATCTCCGCCCTCGAAAGCGGGGCGGTCGTGGCGGAGAGGGTGCCCCTCTCCCGTCGCGACGCCATCCTGACATCCATCGATCGTGTGCTGGGTCATCTCGTCGAGATCCCGGCGGCCTTGCTGGTGGTGGCGGAGGTGATCATCCTGTTTATCGGCGTGGTCGCCCGTTACGGCTTCCACCGGCCGTTGATCTGGTCGGACGAGCTTTCGTCGATCCTGTTTCTGTGGCTCGCCATGCTCGGCTCGGCCGTCGCGTTCCGGCGCGGCGAACATATGCGGATGACCGCGCTGGTAGCCACGGTAGGCCCGCGGATGTGGGCCTTTCTGGATGTGGTGGCGACCTGCTCGGCGCTGGCGTTCCTGGTGATGATCGTCGCGCCGTCCTACGAATATGCCTATGAGGAAAGCTACATCACCACGCCGGCGCTGCAGATCGCCAACAGCTTTCGGGCGGCTGCACTGCCGGTCGGCATTTCGCTGATGATCGTTTTTGCGGTGCTGCGGCTGCTGCGCTACGGCCACACCCGCACCGTGCTGATGGCGCTCGGCACCGTGGTCGCCATCATGGCCGCGTTCTGGCTGGCCGAGCCATTCTTGCGCACGCTCGGCAATCTCAACCTGGTCATCTTCTTCGTCGGCGTGGTGGCGTTGTGCGTGTTTGCCGGCGTGCCGATCGCGTTCGGATTCGGCCTCGCCATCTTCGGCTATATGGCGCTGACCACGCGAACCCCGATCATGGTGCTGGTCGGGCGCATGGACGAGGGCATGAGCCACCTCATCCTGTTGTCGGTGCCGTTGTTCGTGTTCCTCGGCCTTCTGATCGAAATGACCGGCATGGCGCGCGCCATGGTGGCGTTCCTGGCCAGCCTGCTCGGCCATGTCCGCGGCGGGCTGCACTATGTGCTGATCGGCGCCATGTATCTGGTGTCCGGCATTTCGGGCTCCAAGGCCGCCGACATGGCCGCCGTGGCGCCGGTTCTGTTTCCGGAGATGAAGGCGCGCGGCGCCAAGCCGGGCGATCTGGTCGCCCTGCTCTCGGCCACCGGCGCGCAGACCGAAACCATTCCGCCGAGCTTGGTGCTGATCACCATTGGCTCGGTCACCGGCGTTTCGATCTCGGCGTTGTTCACCGGCGGCCTGCTGCCAGGCGTGGTGCTGGCGATCACGCTCGGCGTGCTGGTGTGGTGGCGTTATCGCGGCGAGGACCTCAGCCATGTGAAGCGCGCCTCCGGCCGCGACATCGGCAAGGCTTTCATCGTCTCGCTGCCCGCCATCGCATTGCCCTTTGTCATCCGCGCCGCTGTGGTCGAGGGCGTGGCGACGGCCACCGAGGTGTCCACCATTGGCATCGTCTATGCCGTGCTGGCCGGGCTCCTGATCTATCGCCAGTTCGATTGGAACCGGCTGAAACCGATGCTGGTGGACACCGCCTGTCTCTCGGGAGCCATCCTGCTGATCATCGGCACAGCCACCGGCATGGCCTGGGGCCTGACCCAATCCGGCTTCTCGCGCGCGCTGGCGGCCGCGATGACCGGCCTGCCCGGCGGTGGCGGCACCTTCATCGCGGTATCCATCGTCGCCTTCATCATCCTCGGCAGCGTGCTGGAGGGCATCCCGGCCATCGTGTTGTTCGGCCCCCTGCTGTTCCCGATCGCCCGGCTGGTCGGCGTCCACGAGGTCCATTATGCCATGGTGGTGATCCTCGCCATGGGCATCGGACTGTTCGCCCCGCCATTCGGGGTCGGCTATTATGCCGCCTGCGCAATCGGACGGGTCGATCCGGCCGAGGGCATCAGGCCGATCCTGGGCTATCTGCTGGCGCTG
>SDZE01000348.1 GCA_004173095.1 Bradyrhizobiaceae bacterium | reverse complement strand
CGCTGCATAGTCGGCGCCAAAATAGAGGCGAAAAAGCGAAATCGGATGGATATCATGACCACGGCAGCGTCGTTCGGGCGTATCGTATCAGTGCGCGGGTCGCTGGCCAGGGTCGGGCTTCTGCCCACCAACCCCATGGCCCCGTCCGAGATGCGCGGCACTGTCGGCCGCTTCGTCAGCATTCGATGCGCAACATCGACGATCATTGCGATGATCACGGAGGTTTCCTCCGAAGACATGTACAAATCGAGCACCTATGTCGCCAGCGCGTCGGTGGACCTGTTGGGCGAGATCGTAGGCACCCCCGAGCGCTCCAAATTCCAGCGCGGCGTCACCACCTACCCGACCATCGGCGACACCGTCGAACTCATCAGCACGGCGGATCTGCGTACGGTCTACGCGCCCTCCGGTTCCGACCAGATCAATGTCGGCGTGCTGCAGCAGGATCGTTCGGTCACTGCCTATGTCGATGTCGAGGAAATGCTCAGCAAGCATTTCGCGGTGCTCGGTTCGACCGGCGTCGGCAAGTCGTCGGGCGTGTCGTTGTTGCTCAATGAAATCTTGATGGCGCGGCCCAACCTGCGCATCTTCCTGCTCGATGTGCACAACGAATATGGCCGCTGCTTCGGCGATAAGGCGCTGGTGCTCAATCCGCGCAATTTAAAACTGCCGTTCTGGCTGTTCAATTTCGAAGAGATCGTGGATGTGCTGTTCGCAGGACGCCCCGGCGTCGCGGAAGAACTCGAAATCCTCGCCGAAGTGATCCCGATCGCCAAGGGCATCTATACGCAGTATCAGAACGCCGATCGCATCGGCCTCAAGCGCATCGATCCGAAATCCATCGGTTACACTGTCGATACGCCGGTCCCGTACCGCCTCGTCGATCTGATCTCGCTGATCGACGAGCGCATGGGCAAACTGGAAAACCGCTCGTCGCGCATCCAGTATCACAAGCTGTTGTCGCGGATCGAAGCGGTGAAGAACGATCCGCGCTACACCTTCATGTTCGACAATGCCAATGTCGGCGGCGACACCATGGCCGAAGTGATCAGCCATCTGTTCCGCCTGCCCGCCAACGGCAAGCCGATGACAATCATGCAGCTCGCCGGCTTTCCGGCGGAAGTGGTCGACTCGGTGGTCTCCGTGCTGTGCCGCATGGCCTTCGATTTCGGCCTGTGGAGCGACGGCGCCTCGCCGCTGCTGTTCGTCTGCGAGGAAGCGCATCGCTACGCCTCCGCCGACCGCAATATTGGCTTCGGCCCGACTCGCAAGGCGGTGTCGCGGATCGCCAAGGAAGGCCGCAAATACGGCGTCTATCTCGGCCTCGTGACCCAGCGCCCGGCCGAGCTCGACGCCACCATCATTTCCCAATGCAACACGCTGTTCGCCATGCGCCTCGCCAATGATCGCGACCAGGCGCTGTTGCGCTCGGCGGTGTCGGATGCCGCCGCCAATCTGCTGTCGTTCGTGCCATCTCTCGGCACCCGCGAAGTGTTGGCCTTCGGCGAAGGCGTGGCGCTCCCGACCCGCCTGCGTTTCAAGGAAGTGCCGCAGTATCAGCTGCCGCGCTCGGAATCGGCCATCTCCACGATGCCGTCGGTTGCCGCCGGTCACGACATGAATTTCGTCAGTGCGGTGCTGGAGCGATGGCGTGGCGCCACCTCTAATCGCGACGTTCCCAATGATCCCGGCTTCAGCGAACGCCCGATCGCACCGCCACAGCCGCGCATGACCGATGCGCCGATGCTGCAGCCGTCGCTCGGCCTCGACCCCGATCGCTTCTCGCTGCTGAAGAGACCGCTCCGATAGTCTCCATGCCGCCGAAGTTGCACGGCGTGATCATAGACCAGTGATAACGGGACGACGTTCGAACGCGTCCCAAAGGAAAAGATCGTGCTCGACTGGGCGGACATCATCCTGCGCCTCGGCGTTGCCGCGCTGGCCGGTGGCACCATCGGGCTCAACCGCGACCTGCACGGCAAGCCGGTGGGTGTACGCACCCTCGCTCTGGTCAGCTTGGCTTCAGCGACCATTGTCGCGCTCACGGATCCGCTCGGGGGCGGCGGCTTCACGGATGCTGGCAGTCGTGTGGTGCAGGGCGTGCTCACCGGCGTGGGCTTTCTCGGCGCCGGCGTAATCTTCCGTGCCGAACGGCATTTTCATGTGCGTGGATTGACCAGCGCCGCGTGCGTGTTTCTCACCGCATGTATCGGCGTCATGTGCGGCGCCGGGCATTGGCAGCTGGTGAGCGTGGCACTCCTGATCACCTTTGTGGTCCTGCTCTTCGGTGGCAAGGTCGAGCGTGTGTTGCATCATGCGCTTGGCGGAAAAGGTGATTCCGCGTCAGACCCGATCGATCCGGCCGCCCCGATCGATCCCGCCGACCGATCTCAGCCGTCGGCTGCCGGACCGCACCAACCCGGCAAATAGATCGCATCCTTGCTCCTGGCGATCGCCAGCGCCTTCTCGACCGCCGTGGCGAAGTCATCGACTACAGTTTTGCGGGAGATGCGGCCACGAAACAGGTCCGCCCACAGGAATTCGCTGAACGGCGTGGTGTCCTTGGCAAAGCCGCCGGCGCGGCGGATCTCCCCGGCCAGACTGCGATACGGATCGTCCTTCAAGCCGGTGATTGATTTCGGAACGTCCTTGAAATGCCGCCGCTCACCCTTGCTGTCATAGGGATAAGCCCAGCGGCGATGATCGAGCACGCTCCAGAACGCGCCCCGATCCACCATGGTCAGATCCGCGATGACGGTGACCAGCACATCTTTCACGCCTTCATCATGCAGCGCACGCGCGAGATGGTGGTGATCAACCACGTAGTGTCGTTTGTCCGGCCCCAGCACGACAGGGATCATATGCTTGCCGAGCAACTCCGCCTGCTTGCGCTTCGACTTATGCTCGCGCCACCGCTTCCGCTTCTCTTTCACCTCGCGCATGCCCACCGTCATCTGGGTCGGACGCAGGGATAGGATTGGCACCGGCTGCAGCAGGGGCTCGCGGATATTCGACATGGGTGGCTCCGTCGAAAGATAAGGCGGAACGACTATGCCACGTGGCTGCGACACCGGCGATCAGTTCCACGTCATCACCGCTCGTCCGGACATTGCGCCTATGCGGCTTTCTTCGAGCCAGGGCCGGCACGGCGTGTTACCGTCGCGAACAACGTTGCAGACAATCGATGATGAAAACCCATCAACCAATCATTCGGGACGACGACGAGCGCCGCGTGCTGCGGTATGTCCCCCGAACATCGGAGACCGTGCCCGGCGACCAACCGGCGATCCCGACTGCGGTTGGGGCGCCCAAGCCGGCGAGCGATCTCGCGCAATATCAGCAACACATCGAGCCCGACGACTTTCGTCATCGCATGGCAACCAACGCCGCGGCCTTCGCTTTCACAGCATTGCTGGTCGGCGCAGGCATCTGGTTGGCCGTCACCATCGCCGACCTGCGCAAGACCCAGGATTGCGTCCTGATGGGTCGGCGAGACTGCGCCAGGATCGCCGTTCCGCAGCCGTAACGCGCTTTCGGACGGCCAGCACCGCCCACAGGGCGCTGGTGAGCACCTGCTCAACTGCATTGAACTGACGCCCCTGCTCCGATATACGGGCAAACGACTCCTGCGGCGAACCGGCGAAACCGGGGCGAAGCCTAGCCTTTGCGCGCGCAGACCGGAATTTAGTGTCAATTTATCAAAGGCTTAGTAATGTCCTCCACATTCGATCAGGTCGCTACCATCATCGCGGAAACCTGTGACATCCCGCGCGACACGATCACGCCGGAAAGCCATGCCATCGACGATTTGGGCATCGACAGCCTCGATTTCCTCGATATCGCCTTCGCGATCGACAAGGCTTTCGGGATCAAGCTGCCGCTGGAAAAATGGACCCAGGAAGTCAACGACGGCAAGGCGACCACCGAGCAGTACTTCGTTCTGAAGAATCTCAGCGCCCGCATCGATGAACTGGTTGCCGCCAAAGGCGCGTAAACGCGCCTGATTTCCTCGATGACAATGTCCAAGGCTGCATCGACCTTCCAACAGTGTCGGTGCAGGCATACGGACAACAGCGAAGCGCAAGTGCTTCCCGCTCCAGGCCATGTCTTCCAGGGTCATGTCCTTGAGGCCATGTTTTTCGAGGTCATGTCTCTCCAAGGTCGTGACCTTCCAGGCCTGGCCTTCGCGTCGATGTCCCCAAGGTCGCCCGTCTAAGGTACCGTCCAATGGCTGAAACCCGTCCTGTCGTATCCGAGCCCGTGGAAGCGTGGATCACCGGCATCGGCATCGTATCGTCGCTCGGCGAAGGACCTGACGCGCATTGGGATGCCCTCAATGCCAAACGGGTCAATGTCGATGAGACGGCGTTCGCGCCCTATGTGGTGCATCCGCTGTCGCCGGTGAGCTTTGACGCGCAGATCCCCAAGAAGGGCGATCAGCGCCAGATGGAAGCCTGGCAGCGCATCGGCACCTACGCCGCCGGCCTCGCGCTCGATTCCGCCGGCGTGAAGGGCAACAAGGACATTCTGTCCAAGATGGACATGATCGTCGCAGCCGGCGGCGGCGAACGCGACCTCAATGTCGATTCCAGCATTCTCAATTCGGAAGCCCACGGCGATGCAACGCCAGGCTATCTGAACGAGAAGCTGCTCAACGATCTGCGCCCGACGCTGTTTCTCGCGCAGTTGTCCAATCTGCTCGCCGGCAACATTGCCATCGTGCATGGCGTCACCGGCTCGTCGCGCACTTTCATGGGCGAGGAAGCCGCCGGCGTGGATGCCGTGCGCATCGCGCTGGCGCGTATCGCCGATGGGCAGAGCGACATCGCCCTTGTCGGCGCCGGCCATAATGGCGAGCGCAAGGACATGCTGCTGCTGTATGAATTCGACAACTTCAATCTGCGCGACAAACATTCGTCAGTGTGGGATCGCACGGACAAGAGCGGCTTCGCGCTCGGCTCCGGCGGCGCGTTCCTGGTGATCGAATCCAAGGCGCATGCCGAAGCGCGCGGCGCCAAGCCGTTTGCACGGCTGAAGACGGTCGTTGCCGATCGTGCGCGCCGTAACGGTGATGGCGAAGTCACCGCTTCGCTCGACAAACTCTGGCTCCATGTCGGCGCCGGCGAGCAGAATACCGCGATCATCACCGGTGCAACGGGTGCAGAGCCCGCAACATCGCAAGAGTTGAGCTTCCTCAAGAAGCATGCAGAGGTGCCGGTGCGCGCGACCGGGACGTCGTTCGGTCATGCGGTCGAGACGCAGTTTCCGCTCGGCATTGGCCTTGCGGCGCTGTCGCTGTCGCGCGGCGCGCTGTATGCGCCCAACGATTCCACCGGCACCGAGATTGAAATGTCGAAG
This sequence comes from Bradyrhizobiaceae bacterium, assembly GCA_004173095.1. Classification (GTDB taxonomy): domain Bacteria; phylum Pseudomonadota; class Alphaproteobacteria; order Rhizobiales; family Xanthobacteraceae; genus Tardiphaga. The sequence goes on along the minus strand of SDZE01000348.1, from coordinate 10,493 downwards.
CCGCCGTCCCAGATTGTCGTGATCGGAACCGGCCACTGGCGCGGCGAAGGCATGGCGCTGGTCGAAAAGATTTAAGTTGAGAGCGGTCCCGCACGGGCGACGGAGAAGGTATGTCAGCAACCCGCGATAAATTCGGCCGACCGATCGTCGTCGTCACCGGCATGGGCGTTGCGACCTCGCTCGGCGCCGGCAAGGAAGACAACTGGAAGAAGCTGACCGCCGGCGAATCCGGAATCCGCACCATCACGCGCTTTCCCATCGAGGGCATGAAGACGACGATGGCCGGCACGGTCGACTTCCTGAATGTCGATCCGTTTTCGTCCACTGATCTCGGCGAGAAGCTCGGCGAACTGGTGGCGGAAGAAGCCATCGCGCAGGCCGGGATCGGCAGCAAGGGCAACTTCCCGGGTCCGTTGTTTCTGGCCGTCGCTCCGGTCGAGGTGGAGTGGCCGCAGCGTCAGGCGCTCGCCAAGGCCGCCGGCGCCAATACCGACATCAATTACGACACCCTGCTGCGCACTGCCGGCTCCGGCGGTTTCACCCAGTACCATCGCCGCTTCCTGTTCGGCTCCGTCGCCGACTCGCTCGCTGACACATTCGGCACAAAAGGCTCGCCGATTTCGCTGTCGACCGCCTGCGCCTCGGGTGCAACGGCGATCCAGCTCGGCGTCGAGGCGATCCGGCGTGGCGAATCCGATGCCGCGCTGTGTGTCGGCACCGATGGCTCAGTCAATCCGGAGGCGCTGATCCGCTTCTCGCTGCTGTCGGCGCTCTCGACCAACAACGACACCCCGTCAAAGGCGTCGCGTCCATTCGCGAAGAACCGCGAGGGCTTCGTGATGGCGGAAGGCGCCGGCGCGCTGGTGCTGGAGAGCCTGGAATCGGCACAGGCACGTGGCGCAAAAATCCTCGGCATCGTGGCCGGCTGCGGCGAACTCGCCGACAACTTCCACCGCACCCGCTCAAGCCCCGATGGCAAGCCGATCATCGGCTGCGTCAAGAACGGCCTGATCGACGCCGGCATGACGGTGGATCAGATCGACTACATCAATGCGCACGGCACTGGCACGCCGGAGAACGACAAGATGGAGTATCTCGGCATCTCCACCGTGTTTGGCGAGCTCGCCAAGACCGTTCCGGTGTCATCGAACAAATCCATGGTCGGCCATACGCTGTCGGCCGCGGGCGCCGTGGAGGCCGTGTTCTCGCTGCTGACGCTGGAACATCAGCGCATCCCGCCCACCATCAATTACGACGTGCCCGATCCGGCAATTCCGTTCGACGTGGTTCCCAATACCGCTCGCGACGCCCGCGTCACCGCGGTGATGTCGAATTCGTTCGGATTCGGCGGCCAGAACGCGTCGCTGATCCTGACCGGCGAGCCGGTATAGCAATCGCCTTGCTCCCCTCGCCGGTTGACGCGCCAGCGTGAACCGGCGATACGCAGGCCTCAGAAATCAACAAATTAGACCCGGAGACGCGGCATATGCGTGCGCTCAATCTTGCTGCCGAACGCGAGCTCATCGTCGCCGACGTTCCCCCGCCCCCGCCGCCCGCAGCCGGCGAAGTGCAGATCCGCGTCAAGGCGGTCGGCCTCAACCATATCGACGTCTGGGGCTATCGCGGCATGGCCTTCGCCAAGCGCAAGCTGCCGATCACCATCGGCGCCGAAGCGTCGGGCGAGATCGCAGCCGTTGGCGAAGGCGTCACCAATTTCAAGCCGGGCCAGAAAGTCGCCATGTATGGCGCGCTCACCTGCGGCCATTGCAAGGCCTGCCAGGAAGGCCGCGATAATTTTTGCGAGAACGTCGGCGGCCTGTACGGATTCCATATCGATGGTTTCGCGCGCGAGCTGATGAACATGCCGGCGCGGCTGGTGATCCCCGCTCCCGACAAGCTCGCGTTCCGCGACATCGCCTGCGCGCCGATCGCATTCTCCACCGTGCAGCACATGCTGTTCGACAATGCCAAACTGCAGCCGGGCGAAACTATCCTCGTCCATGCCGGCGGCTCCGGCATCGGCACCGTGGCCATCATGATGGCCAAGAAGATCGGCTGTACCGTCATCACCACCGTCGGCGATGACTCGAAGTTCGAAGGCGTGAAGAAGCTCGGCGCCGATCATGTGATCAACTATCGCAAGGATCGCTTCGAAGGCGAGACCCGCAAGATCACCAAGAAAAAGGGCGTCGATGTCGTGTTCGAGCATGTCGGCGCCGACACGTTCCCCGGCTCGCTCCTTGTCCTGAAGCGCGGCGGCCGTCTGGTCACCTGCGGATCGACCTCGGGCCCGACCACCACCATCAACCTGATGCAGCTGTTCCAGCAGCAATACCGCATCTTCGGTTCGTTCGGCGCGTCGATGCGCAACATTGCCGAGAGCCTCGACAAAATGGCCGACGGCATGCTGCCCGTCATCGATACCGAAGTGCCGCTGGACGACGTCGCCACTGCGCTGAAGCGGATGGAGACGCGTCAGGTGTTCGGCAAGATCATCGTCCACTTCTGATGCTGCGCCTGCTGCTTCGTACCAAGGCCCGCATCCGCGACGCGTTGAAGCCGGCCGGCGAAGCTGCCATCGGCGCGCTGACCATCGGCATGCTGCGCACCACGCGCTGGTTCGATCCGATCAAGACCGCCAACCTGTTCGGCAAGATCACACGCCGCATCGGCCCGCTGTTTCGCGAAGACAAAATTGCGCGCGCCAATCTCGCCGCCGCCTTCCCCGAGAAGTCGCCGGAGGAGATCGACCGGATCGTCACCGGCGTGTGGGACAATGTCGGCCGCATCGGCGCGGAATTCGCCCATCTCGATCGCATCTGGGACTATGACGTCAACAATCCCGGCAAGCCGAGCAATGTGGAATTCTCCAAGCGTACCGGCGAGATATTCGATGCGCTGCGCGACGACGGCAAGCCTGCGCTGATCTTTGCCAGCCATCTCGGCAATTGGGAGATCCCCGCGCTTGCCGCGGTAGCCCACGGGCTCGACACCGCGGTGCTGTATCGCCCGCCGAACATCGCCGCCGCCGATCGTGCGATCAAGAGTATCCGCGCGGTCAGCATGGGCAACCTGATCGCGGCCAGCCATGACGCGCCGGTCAAACTCGCCCACGCCCTCGATGAGGGCAAGCATGTGGCCATGCTGGTGGACCAGTGGTTCACCAAAGGCGCCGAGGTGGATTTCTTCGGCCGCAAGACCCGCGCCAATCCGATGCTGCCGCGCTTGCTGCGCCAGGTCGATTGCCCGATCCACGGTGTCCGCGTGATCCGTCTGCCCAACCATCGCTTCCGTATCGAGCTGTCGGAGGAAGTGAAGCCGGTGCGCACGGCCGACGGCAAGGTCGATATCGCCGGCACGATGCAAGCCGTGACATCGGTGCTGGAGGGCTGGATCCGGGAATATCCGGATCAGTGGCTGTGGCTGCATCGCCGGTGGCGTTGAGTTCAACCTTTGGCCGATTGTCATTGCGAGCGTAGCGTAGCAATCCAGAAAGCAACAAGGCTGGATTGCTTCGTCGCTTCGCTCCTCGCAATGACGACGAAAAATTACTTCCCCGTCTTCACCTTCGTCCAAAGCCTATTGATCACGCGCTGCGTTGCCGGATCGCGTGCGGTGATGATGAACAGCTTGGCCAGCATCGCCTCATCCGGATAGATCGTCTTGTCGCCGATGATCTTCGCATCGATCAGTTTCTGGCTGGCGAGGTTGCCATTGGCGTAACCGAGAAAGTTCGCGTTCTTCGCGGCCACGTCGGGCCGATACAGATAGTCGATCAGCTCGTAGGCTTCGGCGACGTTTGCCGCATCCGTCGGGATCGCGAAATTATCGAAGAACATCTGCGCGCCCTCTTTCGGGATCGCGTAGCCGATCTCGACGCCGTTCCTGGCTTCATCGGCACGCGCGCGCGCCTGGATGATGTCGCCGGACCAGCCGACCACGAGACAGATCTCGCCGGTCGCCAGAGCGTTGAGATATTCGGATGAATGGAATTTTCGGACATTCGGCCTGATCTTGGCGACGAGATCGGCGGCCTTGTCCAGATCGGGTTGCTTGGCCGAGTTCGGATCGAGGCCGAGATAATTCAGCGCCGCCGGCAGGATGTCGTCAGCGGAGTCCAGCATATGGACGCCGCAATCCCTGAATTTCGCGAGATTGTCCGGCTTGAACACGATGTCCCAGCTATCGATCTTCGCATCCGGCCCCAAAATTCTCGCGGCCTGTTTGACATTGTAGCCGATGCCCGTGGTGCCCCACATGTAATTGGCGGCATGCGCGTTGTCGGCGTCGTAGATCGCCAGACGCCTGGTGACTTCCGGCCACGCATTGGCGAGGTTCGGCAGCTTCGCCTTGTCCAGCGGCTGAAACACTTTTGCCTTGATCTGGCGCTGCAGGAAATAGGCGGTCGGCACCACGACGTCATAGCCGGACTTGCCGGCGAGCAGGCGCGTCTCCAGCGTCTCATTGCCGTCAAACGTGTCGTAGACCACCTTGATGCCGGTCTCTCTGGTGAAGTCCTCGAGGACTCCCGGCGCCATGTAGTTCGACCAGTTGTAAAAGTTGACCACGCGCTGCTGCGCCTGCGCGGGCGAAGCCAGGATCAGCGCGGTCGCAGCCGCCCATGCCAGTCTCGCCTTGCGCATGATCTCTCTCCTAACGCCGATGCACTGCGTCGGACAGCCGCTCCAATGCGGCGTCCAGGGTCGCGTCGTTCTTCGCAAAACAGAACCGCACCACCGACGTGACCTTGTCCTGCTCATAGAAGGCCGACACAGGAATGCCCGCGACCTTATATTGGGTGACGATGCGCTTGCAGAATGCCTCGTCGGTCTCATTGAGTCCGAGCGGCGCCAGGTCGACCGTCAGGAAATACGTGCCCTGCGACTTGATCACCGGAAAGCCGATCCGCTCCAGCCCGGCCGCCAGACGATCGCGGCTGCGCGCCAGATCGGCCCGCATCGACGTGAAGTATTCATCGGATTTGCCGAGGCCGTAAGCCACCGCCACCTGCAGGTTCGGCGCCGTAGTGAAGGTCAGGAACTGATGCACCTTGGCACACACGCGCAACAAATGCGGCGCGGCGCAGACGAAGCCGATCTTCCAGCCGGTCAGCGAGAAGATCTTGCCGGCCGAGCCGACCTTGATGGTGCGGTCACGCATGCCGGGGATGGTGATCAGCGGGATGTGTTCATGGCCGTCGAAAGTGACGTGCTCCCACACCTCGTCGCAGATCGCGATGGTGTCGAACTCCTGGCAGAACCGCGCCAGCAGTTCGAGATCCTCACGCGGATAAACGACGGCGGCCGGATTGAGCGGCGAATTGAACAGCACCGCGCGAGTCTTGTGGTTGAAGACGGCGCGCAGATCCTCTTCCGTTAGACGCCAGTGCGGCGGCTTCAGGCTGACCAGGCGGGGGATGCCGCCGGCCTGCCGGATGATCGGCAGATAGCTGTCATAGACCGGCTGGAACACCACCACTTCGTCGCCGGGCTGCACCACAGCGAGGATCGACGACGTCAGCGCTTCGGTGCCCCCGGAGGTCACCATTACCTCGGTCATTGGATCGAGGGTGAGCTTGTGCCAGTGCTGGTAATGCGTCGCGATGGCCTGACGCAGTTCCGGAATCCCCATCATCGACGGATACTGGTTGTAGCCGTTCACGGTGGCATCGGCCGCGGCCTGGCGAATATCGTCCGGGCCGGGATGATCGGGAAAACCCTGGCCGAGATTGATGGCGTCGTTGTCGCGCGCGAGCTGCGACATCGCCTCGAAGACGGTGACGGGCAGCTCGGAGAAAATCTTGTTCATCGAAATATCAATCAGGCTTTCGTCGGCAGGCCTGCAGCCTTCCAGCCCAGCATGCCGCCGGCGAGATGCTTGTCGTAAGCAAGACCTGCGGCCTGCGCGGCGAGCGATGCGGTGACCGATCGTTTGCCGGAACGGCATGCGAACACGACGTCCTTGCCGGCAGGATCCGGGATTTCCGCGGGGTCGAAGCTGGAAAGCGGCACCACGACCGAATCCGGATAGGCCTCGACTTCGACCTCGTTGGGCTCGCGCACATCGACCAGCAGATACTTGCCGTCCTTGATGCCTTGCGCGACTTCCTCGGGCGTTAGATCTTGAACTTCGCCTGCCACCACAAACCTCCTGCGCTCCGGGACCGGAGCCAATCAGAAGGGGCCGGATCGGCCCCTGTTTTCGGGCGCCAAACTCGCGCTTCGCGCCGCGAAAATCAAGCGCCGCGCAGCTGTTAAATCGTGACCTGCGTGCCCACCTCGACCACCCTGCCCGTCGGGATCTGGAAGTAGTCCGTCGCGTCGTTCGCGGTGCGGCTGAGGCCGATGAACAGATGGTCCTGCCAGCGCGGCATACCGGAATGCGCGGCGGGCTTCAGCGCCCTGCGCGACAGAAAGAATGACGTCGACATGATGTCGAACTGCCAGCCGCTTTTTCGCGCGATCGCCAGCGCTTTCGGCACGTTGGGCGACTCCATAAAACCGAAGCGCAAGGTCACTTTCGCAAAGGTCGCGCTGATCTCCTCCATGCGGACGCGCTCGGAGATATCGACCTTGGGCGTGGCCGCCGTCTCAATGGTGAGAATGACGTTCTTCTCGTGCAGCACTTTGTAGTGCTTCAGACTATGCATCAGCGCCGTCGGCGCGCTGGCGGGATCGCTGGTCAGAAAAACAGCCGTGCCTGAGACGCGCTGCGGGGGCCGCTTCTCCAGCATGGCCACCAAATCGACCAGCGGCAATTCCAGCTTACGCGACTTCTCGAATAACAGCCGGCTGCCGCGCCGCCATGTATACATCAGAAGCACGATGACGCCGCCGGCTGCCAAGGGGACCCAGCCGCCATCGAACACTTTCAAGAGGTTCGCCGTCAGGAATGTGAGATCGATCAGCAGGAATGGCACGATCAGTGCGCCCGCCAGGATCGGCGACCATTTCCAGCCCTTCCAGATTAGCACGAAGGCCATCATCGAAGTCACCACCATCGTTCCGGTGACCGAGATGCCATAGGCGGAGGCCAGCGAGCTCGACGACTTAAACATCAGCACCAGGACGATGACGGCAATCAGCAGCAGCATGTTGACGCGCGGGATGTAGATCTGCCCAGAATGCGACTCGGAGGTATGACGGATCTCGAAGCGCGGTAGTAGGCCGAGCTGGATCGCCTGCCGCGTCAGCGAATAAGCCCCGGTGATCACCGCCTGGCTGGCGATGACCGTCGCCGTCGCCGCGAGCGCCACCATCGGGATCAACGCCCAATCGGGAAACATCAGATAGAATGGATTCTCAAGCGCGGTGGGATCGCGCATCACGAGAGCCGCCTGCCCGAAATAGTTGATCGTCAACGACGGCAGCACCAAAAATAGCCAGGCAAGCTGGATCGGGCGTTTGCCGAAATGGCCGAGATCCGCATAGAGCGCCTCGGCGCCCGTCACCGCGAGAAACACCGCGCCGAGCGTCACGAAGGCGATAATGCCATGGTGGAACATGAAATAGACGGCATGGCTGGGATTGAAGGCAGCCAGCACCCCGGGATTTTGAATGATCTGCGGCACTGCCGCGACTGCGATTACGAAAAACCACAGGCACATGATCGGACCGAAGAAATTTGCGACCTTGGCAGTGCCATGCGACTGCACGGCGAAGATCGCCACCAGAAGCACGATGGTGATTGGCACCACATAGGGCTCGAAGGCTTTGGTCACAAGCTTGGTGCCCTCGATCGCGGAGAGAACCGAGACAGCGGGCGTGATCACCGCATCGCCATAGAACAGCGCCGCGCCGATGATGCCCAGCATCACCACCACAGTGCCGTTGGAGCCGACCGCACGATGCGCCAATGCCATCAGCGCCAGCGTGCCGCCCTCGCCGTTGTTGTCGGCACGCAGCAGGATGACGACATATTTCAACGTCACCACGATAATGAGTGCCCACACGATCAGCGATAGAACGCCCAGTATTGCTTCATTATTGATGCCCGGCGCGTTATGGCCCCCGGCCGCCACCAGCGCCTCGCGAAACGCATAGAGCGGGCTGGTGCCGATATCGCCATAAACAACGCCGACACTGCCGACGATGAGCGAGCCGAGCGTGGCCGTGGTGTGGCCGTGGCCGTTGTCTGAAAGGCCATTGTCCGCATGAATCGTATCCGCCGGTGCGTCGGCGGGGGTGGAATTCTGGCTTGTCATGGGATCGGCCTCAGGGGCATTCGCGGTGGTCTGTCCGCACAGATATGTTGAACAGCGGGGCAGCGAGGCCGTTCCCGGCTCCGATGGTCGCGGCCATTCTAGCGCAAATCCTGAAACCAGGAATGGCCAATGGCAAGGACTAGATCGTCACCTGAGTACCTACCTCCACCACCCGCCCGGTCGGGATCTGGAAGTAGTCGGTGGCATCGTTGGCCGACTTCGAGAGTGCGATGAAGATGTGGTCCTGCCACAGCGGCATACCGGACTGCGCCGACGGCTTGAGCGAGCGCCGTGACACGAAGAACGACGTCGCCATGATGTCGAACTGCCAGCCGAGCTTTCGCGCGATCACCAGCGCCTTTGGCACATTCGGCTGCTCCATGAAGCCGAAGCGCAGTTTCACCATCGAGAACTTGTCGCTGATGTTTTCCATCCGGACACGATCGGCGACATCGACCTTCGGCGTTTGCGCACTCTCGATGGTGAGAACCACATTGTGCTCGTGAAGAACCTTGTTGTGCTTGAGATTATGCAACAACGCCGTGGGCACGAATTCCGGATCACTGGTGAGAAACACCGCGGTGCCCTTGACGATATGCGGCGGTCGCTTCTCGAGGCTCTTGATGAGATCGCGCAACGGCACTTCGGTCCGGCGCGTCTTCAGCACCAGGATCGCGGCACCACGGCGCCAGGTCCAGATCATGCCGGCCATCAACAGGCCGAACAACAGCGGCACCCAGCCGCCTTCCAGCAACTTCAGCAGATTGGCGCTGAGGAAGGTGAGATCGATGAACACCAGCGGAGCGATCAGCGCGAAAGCCGTGGCGGCTTTCCAGTTCCACAGCTTCCAGATCACCACGAAGCCCATGATGCCATCGACGACCATGGTGGTGGAGACGGCGATGCCATAGGCCGAAGCCAGACCGCTCGACGACTTGAACATCAGAACGAGCAAAACCACGCCGATCAGCAAAAGGCGATTGACGCGTGGCAGATAGATCTGCCCGGCATGGGTCTCCGAGGTGAAACGAACCTCGAAGCGCGGCAGCAATCCGAGTTGCACCGCCTGCCGCACCAGTGAGTAGGCGCCGGTGATGACAGCCTGACTCGCGATCACGGTGGCAGCTGTTGCCAGCACGATCAGCGGTACCAGCATCGATTCAGGCGCCATGCGGTAGAACGGATTTTCGATCGCCGCCGGATTGGACAGAACCAGCGCCCCCTGCCCAAAATAATTGATCAGCAGCGCCGGCAGCACGAAGAAGAACCAGCCATACTGGATCGGCCGACGGCCGAAATGGCCGAGATCTGCGTAGAGGGCTTCACCGCCGGTGACGGCAAGGAACACGGCGCCGAGCGTGACGAGCCCGATGGTGCCGTGGCTCAACATGAACTGGACGGCGTAATACGGATTGATCGCATACAGCACGGTGGGATCGTCGGTGATATGCGACGCCCCCATCAGAGCGAGCGCGGTGAACCACACGATCATCACAGGCCCGAACGCCGAGGCCACCTTGCCGGTGCCGATCCGCTGCACCGAGAACAGCAGGACGAGAATGACGATCGTGATCGGCACGACGTAATGCTCGAGCGCGGGCGCTTTCAGCTTGAGGCCTTCGACAGCGGACAGCACCGAGATCGCCGGCGTGATCATGGAATCGCCGATGAACATCGAAGCGCCGAGCACGCCGAGCGCCAGCAGGACCCAGCTCTGCCGCCCCAGCGCGCGCTGGCCGAGGGCCATCAACGATAATGTTCCGCCCTCGCCGTTGTTGTCGGCGCGCAGCAGGAACAGCACGTATTTCACCGTGACGACGATGAACAGTGCCCACAGGATCAGCGACAGCACCCCGAGCACGATGACCGGCGTCGGCGGGCCGCCATGGGTCGCGCCGTGAACGGCTTCGCGGAAGGCATAGAGCGGCGACGTTCCGATGTCCCCGAACACGACGCCGATACTTCCGACCGTGAGCGACCAGAAGCCGGCATGTGGTGCCGGTGCTTCGGTCGTCGCCTCGCTTGTTGTTTCGGTGACAGCCATGCTGCTCGTGACGCCTGAGGATGATCCGGCGCCCGCTATGGCGCGACCGATCATGCCAGTCAACCGGCAGCCTAGCCTATCCATCGCCCGGCGCATCTCCCGACACGCGACAAAAACCACGGCGAACAGCGAAAAAAGCGATTGACTGTTGCGGATCGTTGTTCGGAAAGGACCGGCGCCGCTACGGCTTGAGGTTTGGCGGTAGCGGCGGGTCTTCCCGCATCAAGGTGATGGTCACCCGACGAT
>SDZE01000603.1 GCA_004173095.1 Bradyrhizobiaceae bacterium | reverse complement strand
GGCCAGCGCGAGGTCGCGATCCGTGAGCAGGGTGCCGGCCTGCAGCAGCACGTCGCCCTGGCTGAAATCCACGCCGGCCGGGCGGATATGCCTGCCGCTGGCCGCCGCTTCGTTGACGAGGACCACGTCGCCGTCCCGCACCGTGTCTTCCTGGATCACCACGGCGTCGGCGCCGTCCGGCACCACGCCGCCGGTGAAGATGCGCGCGGCTTCGCCGGCCGCGAGAGCGCGATCGAACGGCTTGCCGGCGGAGATCTCGCCGATCACTGCCAGCTTGGCTCCGAGTGTCGCATCGGCGGCGCGCACGGCATAGCCATCCATGGCCGACATGGCCTGCGGCGGCTGGGTCCGCAGCGACGCGACATCGCGCGCGAGGACGCGATGAAACGCCTCCTCGAGAGCGACCATCTCTTCCGGCAAAGCATCGGCACCACGCAGGACCGCGGCCATCGCATCGGTGAAGGGCATCAGGGCCATCGGCGGATCTCCGGCTTCGCGTGAATGTCCGTCTTAGCGAAGCGGGCGGGGGAGGCAAGCGCCGGTTGTCCGGCGCAAGGTTGGGGATCGGTTTCAAAGCCGCTAGATAAGGCCATGACCGATCGAGACGACGAGAGTGGTGGTGCAAAGTTGTGGCGCGCCGATGTCGATGCGCTGACGTTCCGGCCGCGGGGGCATGGTGGCGTCTGCATGGTGCATCGACACGCGTTCCGGACACTGCTGAAGGGCCTGCCCAGCCCCGACGATTGTGCGGCCTTTTTCCGCGAGCATGAGGCCGCGTTCCAAGCTGCCGCCCACGCCAAGATCGCCCGCGCAGGCCTCGCTACCGCTGTCAGCCTGCACCTGACCAGCCGCGACGTCGCCCGCGCCATCGCGCAATTGGCTGTCGCATCAACCGATCAAAGCGGCTAAACTGGCACCAACGAACGAGGAATCTCATGCCGCAAGCCCAGACCGCCCAGCTTTCCGCCGCCACCGCGAACGTCACTACGAACGTCAATGTCGTCGTGCAGGCCGTTCTCGCCATGGCGCTTGGGCTGTTCGTGGTCGGCGTGGTCGGCTTCTCGCATATCAGCGCGGTCCATAATGCGGCCCATGATGTGCGCCATGCCAACGCCTTCCCCTGCCACTGATAGCGCCGACTGAAATCATCGCAGATTTCTACAGATTCCTCCGACTGACCGCGGCTGCCGAAGACCCATGTCTGTTTTTCGCTCGATCGTGTTTTCGGCGGTGCTCGCCGGCCTCGTCGCCGGCCTCGCCACGACGGCGGTGCAGATGGTCGGCACGGTCAGGCTGATCCAGCAGGCTGAAGTCTACGAGAAGAAGGCCGAGGCCCCGGCGCCTGCCGCTTCGTCCATGCCTGCAAACGCACCTGCGCACGGCACATCCGGCCACGACCACGGTCAGCATCAGAACGCTGCCGCACCCCACGATCACGGCGATGCGTGGGAGCCCCAGGCGGGTTTCCAGCGCAACGCTTTCACCGCGGGCGCCAATGTCCTGACGGCCATCGGATTTGCCCTGTTGCTGGCCGGCATCTTTACGTTGCGCGGCCGTCCCGTTGCATGGCGCGAGGGGCTATTCTGGGGACTTGGCGGTTTTGCCGTGTTCGTCGCCGCGCCGGGCCTCGGTCTGCCGCCGGAGGTTCCGGGCCAACCGGTGGCTGATCTGACTTTGCGCCAAACCTGGTGGATCGGCACCGCTTGCGCCACTGCCGCCGGTCTTGGCCTGCTGGTGTTTCGCAAGGAGGCCTGGGCGGCGTTTCTGGGTCTCGGTCTGATCGCGCTGCCGCATGTGATCGGCGCGCCGCAGCCGCCGTCGAGCAGCAGCGACGTGCCCGCTACGCTGGCGCATAGCTTCGTCGTCGCAGCCGTCCTGACCGGATTGATGTTCTGGGCGTTGCTCGGCGTTCTCACCAGCATCGCCCATGGGCGCTTCTCGCGCAGCTAGAGCCCGAGCGCTTCGAGCGTCTCGGCGACGGTGGTCGGCGTGGTAACCTGCACGGCCTGCAAACCGCACGCGCGGGCGGCAGCGATATTGTCTTCCAGGTCGTCGAAGAAAAGAATGCGTCCGGCCGGAATCCCGATCCGTCCGACGACGTGATGGAAGCTGTCCGCATCCGGTTTGCGCATGCCGATCGACGACGACAGGAATACGTCGCGGAAATGGCCGAGCAGGTCGGCATGTGCCACCGAGAAATGCGCGACATGCGCGGCATTGGTATTTGAGAACGCGTAGAGCGGCCAACGTTGCGCAGCGCGTGGCAGCAGCTCCGCCATCCCCGGCATCACGCCGATGAAGATCGCATTCCAGCCTTCCAGGAACTGTGCCGGCGTGAGCTCGATCGCCAGTTCCTGGCGTAGATGCGCGAAGAAGGCTTCGTCGCTGATCTGCCCGCGTTCGTGCTGCATGTAGGCATCGCCGCGCACGAAGCGGGTGGCAATGTCGTTCGGTGCTGCACCAGCATGATCGGCCCAGGTTTTCAGGGTGCGCGCAATATCGATATCGATGACGACGCGTCCGAGATCGAACAGCAACGCATCGATCTCATCGGTCATGGGCTTGGGTGACAATGTCATGATCCTTGAAGGCGGCGCCATTTGGTCGGCAAGACGCCGGCAAAGTTTGCCGTTCGTAACACAGGATGGGCAATCGATTCCGGGTCGAGCGAAACGTTAACTATCTAAGTGACTGACGTGTCTTGCGGACAATTTGGCGCGCCGATTGCAACAATGATCGTACGGCAGCTGCCTGCCGTGGGTATTTCTTTGAGTTCATTGCGTGGGGAGTGCGACAGTGCTGACAATTGTGAAACGTTTTTTGAAAGACGAGAGTGGCGCAACCGCGATCGAATACGGCTTGATCGCTGCTGGTATTTCGCTGGCCGTCATCGGCAGCGTGAATGGACTCGGTGTCAAACTGAACACCAAATTCGCGGCGATCAACAGTTCGCTGAAGTGAGCCACGGTCAATCGCGGATGCGCTGACGGTTGGCGCCGACGACGTTGACGTCACGCGTCGACGTCAGTCGGTGGTGGTGTCGCTGACCAGATAGTGGCCGGACTTGCCACCTTTCTTCTCTATGAGATGAATGCCCTCGATGCGCACGCCGCGTTCGACGGCCTTGATCATGTCGTAGATGGTCAGGCATGCCACCGACACTGCCGTCAGTGCTTCCATCTCGACGCCGGTCGGGCCCATGACCTTGACCGACGCGCGCACCCGGCAGCCCGGCAATTTCTTGTCGGGCGTGATGTCGATCGTGACTTTCGTCAGCGCCAGCGGATGACAGAGGGGGATCAGGTCGGATGTCCGTTTGGCAGCCATGATGCCGGCGATCCGCGCCGTGCCAAGCACATCGCCTTTCTTGGCATTGCCCGACACGATCATGTCGAGGCTGGCCTTGCTCATGATGACAAGGCCTTCGGCAACGGCGATGCGCTCGGTTGCGGATTTGTCGGAGACATCGACCATGCGCGCCTCGCCCGACGCGTCGATATGCGTAAGGGCGGGGGCCTTCGATTTCGTTTTCTTGGCCATGCTCACTGCACCTGCTCACGCTTCAGCAGCGTCTTCGTCGCCGTCGTTACATCAGCCTGCCGCATCAGGCTCTCGCCGACGAGGAAGGTCGATATGCCCACCCGTTCCAGCCGCGCCAGATCTGCGGGAGCGAAGATGCCGCTTTCGCCGACTTTCAAACGGTCCTTCGGCATCATCGGTGCCAGCGCCTCGCTGGTGGCGAGGCCGACCTCGAATGTGCGCAGATTTCGATTGTTGATGCCGATCATCGGCGAACGCAGGTTCAATGCGCGTTCCAGTTCGGGCGCGTCATGGACCTCGAGCAGCACGTCCATGCCGTGATCGATGGCGGCGTCCTCGATGTCGCGGGCGAGCGCATCATCCAGCGCGGCCATGATGATCAGGATACAGTCGGCGCCGTGGGCGCGGGCTTCGACCACCTGATAGGTGTCGAACATGAAGTCCTTGCGCAGCACCGGAAGCCTGGTCGCGGCGCGGGCTGCAACCATGAAGTCGAGGTGGCCCTGAAACGATGGCGTGTCGGTCAGGACCGACAGGCAGGCCGCGCCGCCGTCCTCATAGGCCTTGGCAAGCGTGGGTGGATCGAAGTCGTCGCGGATCAGGCCTTTCGAGGGCGAAGCCTTCTTCACTTCGGCGATCAGAGCGAAGTCGCCTTTGTCGAGCTTGCGATGGATCGCGGTCATGAAGCCGCGCGGCGGCGACGCGGCTTTGGCCTGCGCCTCCAACGCGCTGAGCGGATTCTCTCGCTTCGCTTTTGCGATTTCGTCGCGCTTATACGCTTCGATCTTGGTCAGGATGTCGGACATATCGGGCGGCTCCGTCAGGCGTTCGACACGGCAACGAGCTGTTTCAGCTTGCCGAGCGCCGCGCCGCTATCGAGCGACGTCTGGCCCATCGCGACGCCTTCCTTGATATCCTTGGCCTTGCCGGCGACGAGCAGTGCGGCCGCGGCATTAAACAGCGCGACGTCGCGGAACGCGCCGGGCTTGCCATCCAGCACGGCCTGCAGCGACGCGGCATTGGCCGTGGCATCGCCGCCCTTGAGCGAGTCCGCAGTGACATAGGGCAGGCCGGCATCTTCCGGCTTGATTTCGAAACTGCTGATCTCGCCGTTCTCCAGCGACGAGACGAAAGTCGGGCCGGTGAGGGTGATCTCGTCGAGGCCATCGGAGCCGTGCACGACCCAGGCACGGGCCGCGCCGAGATTCTTCAGCACCTGAGCCAGCGGCTGCACCCACTGCCGCGAGAACACGCCGACCATCTGATATTTCACGCCGGCCGGATTGGACAGCGGACCAAGCAGATTGAAGATCGTCCGGGTGGCAAGCTCGACCCGGGTCGGGCCGACATTCTTCATCGCAGGATGATGCGCCGGTGCGAACATGAAGCCGATGCCGGCCTCCTGGACGCAGCGCGTTACGTCAGCCGGCTTGAGGTCGATATTGACGCCGAGCGCTGCGAGCACGTCAGCCGCTCCCGATTTCGACGACAGTGCGCGGTTGCCATGCTTGGCCACCGTGACGCCGCAACCTGCGACGATGAAGGACGCGCAGGTCGAGACATTGACGGAGCCCGAACCATCGCCCCCGGTGCCGACGATATCCACGGCATCCGCGGGCGCGGTGACGCGGAGCATCTTGGCGCGCATGACTTCCACGGCGCCGGTGATCTCATCGACGGTCTCGCCGCGCACACGCAGGCCCATCAACAGCGCACCCATCTGCGATGGTGTCGCTTCACCCGACATCATGCTGTTGAAGGCTGCCGAGGATTCCTCGCGCGTCAGCGATGCGCCGGTCGCGACTTTGGCGATGATGGCCCGAAGATTGTCCATGGGATGCTTTCGAGAGTGATGCGATGACAAAATGCAGGATGGGTATCGCCTCGCTCGACCCATCCTACCATCTTGAGATCAGTTGTTGGTGGTTGCGCCGGTCGCGAGCGCGAAGGCTTCCTGGTTGATCTTGGTGCCCACTTGCTGCTCGAGCTTGGTGATGTATTGCGCCACCAGTTCGTCGGTCAGGCCGCGCTGCAGGCTCTCCTGCAGCTTCTTGGCATCTTCCGAGGCCATATCGACGGCAGGCGCTGCGATGTCGGTGATGCGGTAGACGATCCAGTCGGAATTGCCGGCTCCCGGCGCCTGTCCGACGGTATCCTTGACGCCGCGGAACACGGCCTGGATCACGCCGGGTGACAGATCAGCCACGGTCGCGTCGCGCTTGAACGGTGCCGAGGTCGTGACCTTCAGGCCGGCGGACCCGGCTTCGTCGGCAAGCTTGGCGCCGCCTTCGACCTTCTTGACCATGTCCTCAGCCTTCGTGCGCAGGCGCTTGGTGACCTCGTCGTCGCGCCAACGCGCTTCAACCTGGGCTTTCACTTCGTCCAGGCTGCGATCGCGCGACGGCGTGATGCCGAGCACGTCGTACCAGATATAGCCGCCGCCAGCCTGGAGGGCGTCGTTGTCGACGCCGACGTCGCTGTTGAAGGCCTGCGCGACGATGTCGGTGTTTGCGGGAAGACCGGCGACGGGCTGACCGTCCGGTCCACGGCCCGAGCGATCCACGGCTTCGATGGTGACCGCGTTGAGGTTCAGCTTTTTGGCGGCCTCGACGATATTGGCGCCGCCGCCGCGCTCGTCCTCGACCTTGTTGTGCATCTCGTTCACCACCGCGCGGGCGCGTTCGATGGCGAGATCACGCTTGATGGTCGCTGCCACGCTGTCATAGCTCGGCGTGTTGCCGGCCTGGATCTTGCCGACCTTGACGATGGTGGTGCCGAAACGGCCGGTCACCGGCTGGCTGATCGTATCCGGCGCCAGCGAGAAAGCCGCATCGGCCACGTTGGGATCGAGGATGCCGGCGCGGCTGACCATGCCGAGCTCGATATCGGCAGGCTTGAGGCCGCGCTCCTTGGCCAGGTCTTCGAACGTGAAGCTGTCATTGAGCTTGGCACGTGCGGCATTGGCTTCCTCGACATTCGGGAAGACGATCTGCGAGATCTGGCGTTGCTCGGGCGTCGAGATGCGGTCCTTGCGATCGTCATAGATCTTGCGGGCGTCGTCGTCCGAGACAGAAGACCACTTCGCCATTTCTTCCGGCGTCATCGCCAGAAACGCGATCTTGCGATATTCGGGGGCGCGGAACTGGGTCTTGCGCTCGTCGAAATAGGCGGCCAGGACTTCGGGGGAGGGCGCCTCGATGGTGCCGGCCTGGGCGGCATCCAGCTTCACATAATCAATGGTGCGCTGCTCGTTCTGGTAACGGCTGAGCGCCTCCACCATGGGCTTCGGTGCCTCGACGCCCGTGGTCAGGGTGGACGCGATCTGGCGGCGCAGTGAAACCTTGCGCTGTTCGGCGATGTAGCGCTGCTCGGTATAGCCGAGCGAGCGGATCAGCTGCTGGAAGCGGGCGCCATCGAACTGGCCGTTCATGCCCTGGAAGTTGGAGTCGGCCATGATCTGGCGCAGCACTTCATCGTCGGACACACCGAGGCCCTTGCGGCGGGCGTCCTCGTCGAGGGCAGCCTCGGCGATGACCTGCTGCAGCACCTGGCGGTCGAGGCCGAAGGCCCGCGCCTGATCCGGTGTCAGCGGACGGCCGAACTGGCGCCCGATCTGTTGCAGCTTGTCGCTGAACAACTGACGGAACTGCTCGGTGGTGACCTCCGTCGAGCCGATCGTTGCGACCTTCGACTGGCTATAGCCCTTGAAGGCATCGCCGATGCCCCAGACGCCGAAGCTGACGATCAACACGCCCATCACGACGGTCATAATCGTCTTGCCAACCCAATTGGATGACGCTTTGCGTATTCCTCGAAGCATGGGGCCAATCTTGTCTGTCAGGAGGGAAACCGGCTTGCGCCAGCGGCTCAAACCGCGTGCAGCCATTGCCGAATAGGACGCGCATCATAAAGTGGCAACCCCCCGCTCGCAACCGGATGGAACGGGACGGATTGAAGCGGTTTCAGACGGTTGCGATGGTCCCGGCCATGGAACCTCCATCCGTTCAGCCGCTTGTTGCTCGACAGTCATAAACGGTTGGGGAGCACCATGCGGGGTTTGGCGCAAACGACAATCGCCATAGCGGTCGTCTCGCTGGCATGGTCGCCGACCTGGCTGCCTGCGTCGGCGCAGCAAAATCCGGCGATGGAGAACCCAGGTGTCGCGCCGGCTCCAGCGCCGATCCCGGGTGCCAACAGCTTTTCCCAAGGGCAGGCGCGTGACCGTTTGATGTCGCAAGGCTATTCGGACGTGTCCCAGCTGACCAATGACAGCCAAGGAATCTGGCGGGGGACGGCGATGCGGGGAGGCAAGCATTTGCAGGTCGGCGTCGATTACAAGGGCAACATTTCGGCTCAGCCGGAGTGACTGGAGGGCCGATGAGCACCGTGACGATTTCCCGTTTGTTTGATGACTATGTCGATGCGCAATCCGCCGTGCATCGCCTGCGCGAGGCGGGCATCGCCGATGACGACATCAGCGTGATCGCCAACAATGCCGACAAATGGTATGCGCCGGACTTTGCCGCAGGTGCCGGGAAGGGCGCTGCCATCGGCGCCGGGTTTGGCGGATTCGGCGGGCTGTTGGCCGGGCTGGGCCTGTTGGCCATCCCCGGGCTCGGCCCTGTGGTCGCCGCCGGATGGTTCGCCGCCGCCGCGACAGGCGCGGCAGTTGCGGGGGCCGCCGGCGGTGCCATCGGCATGCTGGCCGAGGCCGGTGTCGCGACCAATGATGCCGAGGTTTACGCCGAAAGCATTCGTCGCGGCGGGTCGTTGGTCAGCGCCAAAGTCGCGGCTGAGAGGAAGGAAGAACTCGAGGCACTGCTCGATCCATCCTCGGTGGATATCGGCGCCCGGCGCGACGAACTGACCGCTGCTGGCTGGCGCGGCTTCGATCCGAAGGCGCCGGATCCGACCGCGGACGATCTGCGTCAATATCGCGGACAGCGCGGCACCCGGCCAGCTTGAGCCCCGGAGCCGGCTCTGTTAGCTCATGGCCTGTTTTAATCCTTTCGCTGCAGGAAGCACCTCATGACCGATGCCATTCGTCCGTTGATCGCTGGCAATTGGAAGATGAACGGACTCAAAGCATCTGCAACCGAGTTCGAATCCATTCTTCGCGGGGCACCGGAGGTCCTGGAGAAGGCTGATCTGTTGATCTGCCCGCCCGTCACGCTGCTGGCAGCCTTCGCAGCCAAAGCAGCCAGCTTCGGCCAGGAGAGTGCGCATCCCGTGACGGTGGGCGCGCAGGATTGCCATCCGAAATCCTCGGGCGCTCATACCGGCGACATTGCCCCCGAAATGCTTGCGGATGCCGGCGCGACCGCCGTGATCGTCGGGCATTCCGAACGCCGCGCCGATCACGGCGAAACCGATGCTGTGGTGCGCGAGAAAGCCGTGGCAGCGTGGCGCGCCGGGCTTACTGCGATCGTCTGCATCGGCGAAACTCAAGCACAGCGCGACGCCGGCAAGACGCTCGATGTCTGCGGTACCCAGCTTAAGGGCTCGCTGCCGGATGACTGCACCTCCGGCAATCTCGTCGTGGCCTACGAGCCAGTCTGGGCGATCGGCACCGGTCTCACTCCGACAACGGCGGATGTCGAGCAAGTTCATAAGTTTATCCGCGATCAGCTCAACCAGCGTTTCAAGAGTGAAGGGCCGTCGATCAAGATCCTGTATGGCGGCTCGGTGAAGCCGTCGAACGCTGGGGAATTGATGGCCGTGCCCAACGTGAATGGCGCGCTGGTCGGCGGCGCCAGCCTGAAGGCGTCAGATTTCCTGGCAATTGCCGCCGGATGCCCATAAATCCCCGGCATCTCAAGACGATTTTCGGTCGCACGGGAGAGTATTGAGGTTTCCGCTCAAAGGGTTGGCAATTCCCGACACCTTCGTGTAGACACCTGCGGATTCAAACCCCGCGAGCACTGGGACTGCAGCCGGCGATCGGCGCGGCGTGCTTGCGATGGAAGGACACGATGCAAAGCGTCATTATCGTTATTCATCTGATGATCGTTGCGGCGCTGATCGGCGTCGTGTTGCTGCAGAAGTCGGAAGGCGGCGGCCTCGGAATCGGCAGCGGCGGTGGGGGCGGCGGTGGTTTCATGACCGGCCGCGGCACAGCCAACCTGCTGACCCGCACAACGGCCTTTCTGGCGGTCGGCTTCTTCCTGACCAGCATGTTTCTGTCCTGGCTGGCGACCTATAATCGCGGCCCGAGCTCGATCCTGCCGACCGGCGCGCCGGCGACCCAGCAGGGCGCTCCATCGCCGCTGACGGCGCCGACCTCGGGTGGTCTGCTCGACAGCTTGAAGAAGGCCGACGAGGCGCCGAGCGCACCGCAGGCGCCGCAATCCCGGTAATCCGCGCGCTAACGCATTGGCGCCATGCAGGATGGATGCTTCCATCCTGTCTCAACAGCCCCCATCAAGGGGCTGTTATCACGTCGAAATCCCAGTCACCCACAGCCTCGCCGGATCCCGGCCGGGAGCTGCGATTCGTTTTGGCGAATCGGCATCGAGGCCTTAAAGGTTAAGTCCCATGGCGCGGTACATTTTCATCACCGGCGGCGTGGTCTCCTCGCTCGGTAAAGGTCTGGCTTCGGCGGCGTTAGGCGCGCTGTTGCAGGCGCGTGGCTACAAGGTCCGGCTGCGCAAGCTTGACCCGTATCTCAATCTCGATCCTGGAACGATGTCGCCGTATCAGCATGGCGAAGTGTTCGTCACCGACGACGGCGCCGAGACCGATCTCGATCTCGGCCATTACGAGCGCTTCACCGGACGTCCTGCGACCAAGAAGGACAATATCACCACCGGGCGCATCTATCAGGATATCCTCACCAAGGAGCGGCGCGGCGATTATCTCGGCGCCACCATCCAGGTGATTCCGCACGTCACCAATGCGATCAAGGATTTCGTCCTCTCGGACAACGACGGCTACGACTTCGTGCTGGTGGAAATCGGCGGCACTGTCGGCGATATCGAGGGGCTGCCGTTCTTCGAAGCGATCCGCCAGTTGCGCAACGACCTGCCGCGCGGCGATACCATCTTCGTGCATCTGACGCTGCTGCCCTATATCCCGAGCGCCGGCGAGTTGAAGACCAAGCCGACCCAGCATTCGGTCAAGGAGCTGCGCTCCATCGGTATCCAGCCGGACATCCTGCTGTGCCGCTGCGACCGCGATATTCCGACGGAAGAGCGCCGCAAGCTCGGCCTGTTCTGTAACGTCCGCGAAAGCGCGGTGATCGAAGCACGCGACGTCGACAACATCTACGCGGTACCCGAGGCTTATCACAAAGCCGGCCTCGACGACGAAGTCCTCGCGGCCTTCGGCATCAGCTCCAGGGAAGAGCTGCAGCTGAAATCGTGGCACACGATTAATGAGCGCGTCCGCAATCCGGAAGGCGCGGTGACCATCGCGATCGTCGGCAAATATACCGGCATGAAGGACGCCTATAAGTCGCTGATCGAGGCGCTCTCCCATGGCGGCATCGCCAACAAGGTGAAGGTCAATCTCGACTGGATCGAGAGCGAGGTGTTCGAGAACGAGGACCCGGCGCCGTTCCTCGAACACGTCAACGGCATCATGGTGCCCGGCGGCTTCGGCCAGCGCGGCGCCGAGGGCAAAATCCGGGCGGCGCAATTCGCGCGCGAGCGCAATGTGCCGTATTTCGGCATCTGCTTCGGCATGCAGATGGCTGTCATCGAAGCCGCGCGTAATCTTGCAGGGATCAAGGACGCCAACTCGACGGAATTCGGCGAGACCAATGAGCCCGTGGTCGGCCTGATGACCGAATGGTTGCGCGGCAACGAACTCGAGAAGCGCACCAATGCCGGCGATCTCGGCGGCACCATGCGGCTCGGCGCCTATCCGGCGACGCTGACCAAGGGCAGCAAGGTCTCGGACGTCTATGGCGGCGCGCTCGAGATTTCCGAACGGCATCGCCACCGCTACGAGGTCAACACGGCCTATAAGGAGCGGCTCGAAAAGCACGGCCTGAAGTTCTCAGGCCTGTCGCCGGACGGCGTGCTGCCGGAAATCGTCGAATATGAGAATCATCCGTGGTTCATCGGCGTGCAGTATCACCCCGAGCTGAAGTCACGTCCGTTCGAGCCGCATCCGCTGTTCGCCAGCTTCATCAAGGCGGCGGCGGCGCAGAGCCGGCTGGTGTGACCTGACCGTCGCCCGGAAGAGCTAGACCTTCGCGATCTTGCGCAGCGCCTCGTCGATCCGGCTCTGCCAGCCGGGTCCGGTGTCCTTGAAGTGCTTGACGACATCGCTGCTGAGGCGGAGGGAGACGGGGACCTTGGTCGGAGCTTTTTGCGGGCCGCGCGTGTTCTTAAATTGAGCCAAGATTTCCGGCGGCAATACATCTTCTGGCGCGCGCGCTCGGGCGAAATCCGCCTCGGTCCATTCCGGATTGTCGTCGTCGAACACGGGCTCGCTCGATTTACGGGGCATGACGTCTCATCTCCTTGGCATGTGCACGTCGTAAGCTGATAGGCCGGACGAACCCATTCCGCACTGTGAACACCAGGCAACAAGCGCTGCCGTCGATATAGCCGTAACCGCGGTAACGCGTTTCGCCATAATCGCGACGGTCATCGACATAGGTCTTCTTCATATCGATATCGACCCACCGCTCCAGCGAGATGTGGTGCTTCTCCAGATTCTTCGCTTCCTTGGCGGGATCAAAACCGGACATCTGATTGTATATACGATATGAGAGTGTTGCTCAAGCTTATGGATGTGCATGTCGCAGGTAAAACTATAAGTTGAATCGCGTGGGAGCAATCACACGCGAGCCACGCGATCGATTGGCCGCCGCTGCATGCGCGCTGCGCTGATGTGGGCTGCCGCCAACTGCGCTTCACGAGGCGGATCGATCATGCGAGTACCTCGGACCTCGGCTCTGATCTTTTCACCAGTCGAACGGCAGAGGATGATGCATGCGCGCTTTCTACCACCCGGATCAGGCGGTTCATTCGCCGCAGCAATTCATGCGCTATGGCCGCTTCGTGCCGATCAAGGACTCGCCCGTGCGCACGGAGCGCCTGATCGGCGCATTGTCTCGGCACGGAATCACGCCTGAAAAGCCCGCCGAATACGGCACCGCGCCGGCGCTCACCGTGCATACAGAAGCTTACGTTCGCTTTCTGGAGACCGCCTGGGACAACTGGGCGCAGCTTCCAGACCACGGCCCCGAAGTGTGGCCGCAATATTTCCCGTATTGGAGCGGGCGCCCGGAAGAAGCCGCGCGTCGCGATTGTCCTGCGACAGGCTTCATCGCGCAGGTGGGATGGTATCTCGGCGATTTGTCGGTGCCGATGGGGCCTGACAGCTGGCGCTCGATCCTGCGCTCGTCGGAAACCGCAGTGGCCGGCGCCGACGCCATTCTTGATGGCGGCCGGGCCGCCTATGCGCTGTGCCGACCGTCCGGCCATCATGCCCGCGCCGATCGCGCCACCGGGTTCTGCTATCTGAACAACAGCGCCATTGCCGCGCAGCGATTGCGCAGCCGGTTCGGCAAGGTCGCCATCATCGATGTGGACGTGCACCACGGCGATGGCACGCAGCAGATTTTCTACAACCGCTCCGATGTGCTGACGATTTCGGTGCATGGCGATCCCACCAATTTCGTGCCTTTCTATACGGGCTACGCGCGCGAGACCGGTCACGGCGCAGGCGAGGGGTTCGACGTGAACCTGCCGCTGCCTCCCGGCGCCGGCGGCAGTGACATGAATGCAGCGCTCGACAAGGCGATCGACCGTGTGCGCAGCTTTGGCGCCGATGCTCTCGTAGTGGCGCTGGGCTTCGATGCCCATCGCGACGACCCGATCGGCATCTTGAAGCTCGATGCGAAGGATTTCAGCAGCATCGGCGACAAGATGAAATCCCTCGCGCTGCCGACCCTCGTCGTGCAGGAGGGCGGCTACGGTATCGACGCGATCCAGGATTGCCTCGACGCATTCCTGACCGGATTCAGCGGAGCGTAATCGTCGGCCAAGCTAGCTCTCGAAAAACACGAAGGCCGCCCAGACCGATGGATCCTCGGCGGCCTTGATCTTGCCGTGCATCGCCTCGATGCGGACTTTGCGCAAGGCGCTGGCATAGTCGAGATCATCGTCAGCCAAGACCTGGTAGAGGCGCGCCATGAAATTGGCGGTGCCTTCGTCGGCGACCTCCCACAGCGTCAGCAGCGAGCGCCGGGCACCGGCGATGGCAAGAGCGGTTGGGAGTCCGCGGACGCTGCCGACCCGACTGGGATCGCCCAATGCGGTCTGGCACGCCGAGAGCACGACGAGATCGGCCGAGGAGAGATCCCAGTTCATCAGCTCGTGGGCATAGAGCACGCCGTCATCGTCGTCGCGCTGCGGCGGGCGGCCCAGATTGGGACGTGCGGCGACGAGGCCGCTGCGCCAGAGCGCATCGGTGCGATCAGTAGCGGTCTTGTAGAAGCCGTGGGTGGCCAGATGGATCAGGGATGCGCCTTCGGCGCCGCGACGGATGGCGGGCTCGCCGATGCCGTCGCCGGACAGTGAGGTGATGTTGAGATCGCGCTTCTTGAGGTCGGCCGCGACAGTATCGATCTCGGTTTTTGTCGAGGGCAACTGATTGGCCGCGCCGGCGTAGTCGAGGCCGCCGACCAGCAACGCCTTGTTGCCCGGCGTCAGTCGCGTGTTGCGGTCGGCAAAGAAAAGCGCATCGGCGCGGGTCATGATGCGGGTGTCATAGACCTCGTCGAGGTAGCGGCCGTCGGCATCCTGCAGCATCGCAAAAGGAAGGCTGTAGAGCTCGCTATCGGGCACCAGGAAGAGGCGCTTGATATCGGCCAGATGCGGTTTCAGGGGACCGAGCATAATGCCGTGCAGACGGCGGAACGTGCTGGCGCGGTCGGCCGAAGTCACGTCGGCACCGAGCACGCCGTCGAGCGGGCCGAGATCGACCAGGGTCGGGGTCTTGCCATGACGATGGATGACCGCCTGCAAGCGCATCTCGGGCTTGGGGGCAATCGGGGTGATGCGGTTGCGCCGTCCGCTGACGAAAAAGTCGATCAGTGCGTCAGTGCGTTCGAGCTTGTCCTCGATGGTCGGCAGCTTGAGGTTGCCGGGTGCCTTGTCGCCCATGCGGGCGGCCAGGGCCTGACGCGCCGTCTTCAACTGGTCGAGAACCTGCCGCGCGTCGTCATCGATCTTGCCGGATGATAGCAACTCCTGCTGCTGGCCCGATAGTCGCAACACATTGCGTGCAAGTTTCTTCGTTGCATCATCGGGCAGTCGATCGACGGTGAGCCGGAGCAATGTGCGTTCGCCGTCTTCCATGGTTTTCCAGCGTGTCACCGCGTCCGCATAGGCCTGCGCCGCAGCGGGCTCCTGCAAGGCGTAGCGGCCGAACTCATAGAGGATGTCGTCCGCCAGTTTGCGCATGGTTTCGGCGACGTAGCGGTTGCCGGCAGTGCCCACTTCACGCAGCATCCAGCGGAACGCCTGTTGCTCGACGTCCTTGAGGGTCGCGAGTGTCTCCTTGTCGCCGCGCTTCATCTGCGTCATGGCGACGCCGAGCAAGGCATCGAACGCGATCGGATGCTCACGCGCGATGGTCTGCTGGGCGCGCTGATAGGCGTCGATGCGCAGCGCGAGCGCACGGGCGGTGTCGCCGCGCATCTCGCACTGGTCGGCGGCGAGCTGTGCGGCCTTGATGCGCAGCAGATCCGGCGCACCGTTCCAGTCCTTCACCCGTGCCATGGCGTCGAGATCGGCATCGCTCATGCGTCGGTCGGGGTGGAAAAAGGATTTCGTATAGGCGATCCACACATCGGCCTGGGCGACATGTTCGGAGCGGGGATCGGCGAGGGCGACGGCGGCGCGCTTCTGCAAGTCGAGCGCCTTTAGCGTTTCGGCCTCGTTGCCCATGGCCAGGTGATTGAGCGCGAGGTTGCTGGCGGAGACCAGCGCCTGAATGCTGCCGATGCCGTAATGCGCGATGCGTTTGCGTAACAACGGCTCATCGATGGTCGCGGCGACGTCGGGATGGCCAACCATGCGCAGCGCTTCGGCATAGTTGTTTTCCGTGCGCCAGGTGAGCGGCTCGCGGTCGCCGAGGGCCTTGCGGGCGTTGAGGTAGATGTCCTCTGACAGATTGAGGCCGGATGCCACCGCGCCGTTGTTCGTGAGCAGCGTGGCCAGGATGTCACCACCGGCGATATCCTGCGGCGAGTTGGCACCATATTGCGCGCGCATGATCTTGCGCGCTTCGCGGGCGACGGGGATACCCGCGGCGTATTGATTGCTGCGTTCAAGAAAGCGCGCATATTCGAACCAGAGGGTCGCCGCGTCATTGCCGCCTTCGCGCGCCGCACGGGTCTCGGCGGCTTCGGCGAGCAGTTC
>SDZE01000078.1 GCA_004173095.1 Bradyrhizobiaceae bacterium | reverse complement strand
CTGCCGAGCAGCGGCTGCAGCGCGCTGCGCAGCTTTGCATCATCCGCGCGTTTCGGCGACAGCAGCATGATCGCGTCATAAGGCGGGATCGCCTGTTTCGGGTCGTCCAGCACGACCAGATCATATCTTGTAATCAGCCCGTCGCTCGTATAACCGGCGATGACATCGACCTCACCGGACGCGACCGCGGCATACATGAAGTCCGGCTGCATCACGCGCTGCGCCTTGAACGCCAGACCATAGGCTTTCTGTAACCCACCCCATTCCGGCCGTGAGAAGAATTCGTAATCGCCGGCAATCGTCAGAGTGCCGGCGCGAGCGGCGAGATCAGCCACCGTCTTGATCCCCGACGCCTCCGCCCTGGCGCGCGGCATCACCAGCGCATAGGCATTGGCGAAGCCGAGTTCGCCCAGCAGCGTAATGTTCGATTTGGCCAGCGTCGTCTTCAGTTCGGCGAGCAATTGTTCGCGCGGCAGGATGTCGCCGCGGTGGAACTGGTTGGCCCACAGTGTGCCGGAATAATCCACGTAAACATCAATATCGTTCGAGACGAGTGCGTCATAGATGACGCTGGAGCCGAGCCCTTGTCGGGTCGTCGCGGCCAGTCCAGCCGCCTCGAGGCGCTGCGACATTAGTGCTGCCAGCACATATTGCTCGGTGAACGTCTTGGCGCCCACCACGATGCGCGAGCCCGAGCGTGCGAAGGACGGTACCAGCGTTGCTATCACCAGCGCGCCGATGCCCAGTGCACCGATCAGCGCACGAAGCCGACTGCGCAGGCGAATACCGCTCTCCATCAGTGCGAGCATTTGGTCCACTGCCAGCGCCAGCGCGGCGGCGGCGATGCAGCCGAAGATCACCAGCACCCAGTTCTGGGTCTGCAGGCCCGCAAAAATGTAATTGCCGAGCGAGGTCTGCCCGATCGGCGTCGATAGCGTCGCGGTGCCGATTACCCACACCGCCGACGTGCGGATGCCTGCCATGATCACCGGCAAAGCCAGTGGCAGCTCGACCATGGTGAGTGTCTGGCGCGGCGTCATGCCGACACCTTCGGCGGCTTCGATCAGCGCGGGATCGACGCCGTTCAATCCTGTGATGGTGTTGCGCAGCACCGGCAGCATCGAATACAGCGCCAGTGCCAGCACCGCCGGCAGAAAGCCGAAGGCGGAGAAGCTGATCCCAAACCAGTTCAGCGACAGCGCTGCCACAGCCAGCAGCAGCGGATAGAACAACGCGAGCAGTGCCAGGCCCGGCACCGTCTGCACGATGCTGGCGACGCCGAGCAACACGGCGCGTAGAACCGGCCGATGCCGCGCGAGGATTGCCAGCGGCAGGCTGACGATGAGGCCGAGCGCGAGTGCGGTGAGGCTGACGCGGACATGGCTGCCAAGGTAATCGGGCAGGTGGCCGAGCGCCTCGCTCCAGCGGGGATCGCCGAGCAGGCTCATGCGCTATCCCCTGCGATCAGGTGCTGTAAGCGCGCGGCCTGCCGGCGCGGCGTGCCGAGCAGTTCGTTGACATAGGCGTCCTTGCTGCCCGACAGTTCGGCCGGCGTACCGACGGCGATGAGGCGGCCGGATTGCATGACGGCGATACGATCGGCGAGCAGGATAGCTTCGGTCATGTCATGGGTGATCATGACCGTGGTGAGGCCAAGCTTTCGGTGCAGCGCTAGATACTCGTCGCCGAGCGCGTCGCGCGTCAATGGATCGAGCGCGCCGAACGGCTCGTCCATCAAGACGATCTTTGGCCTGGCCGCCAAGGCACGCGCGACCCCGACGCGCTGGCGCTGGCCGCCGGAGAGTTCATGCGGAAAGCGATCGCGATAGGCGTTGCGATCGAGCTGCACGAGATCGAGCAGCTCGTCGATGCGTGCGGTGATGTCGCCAGCCGGCGTGCCCATCAGCCGCGGCGTGATGCCGATATTGTCGGCGATGGTCATATGCGGGAACAGGCCGCCGCTTTGCACGACATAGCCGATGCGTCGGCGCAATGCGATCGGATCGGCATTGGCGACGTTCTCGCCCGCGACATGAACCTGGCCGCCATCGGGCACAATCAGCCGGTTGGCGAGGCGCAGCAGCGTGGTCTTGCCGGAGCCGGAGCCGCCGACCACGGCGAGGAATTCGCCCGCGGCAACGTCCAGCGAAACATCATCCACAGCCGTAACGCGGTGGTTGTCGAAGCGCTTGGTGACGTGGGAGAAGCTGATCACTGCGGGGCCCATGTCTTCGACTAGCATGCCTGCGTGGAGCCACCAAGGCACGCCGGGCGTTGAATTATGCGGGCGGCAGGGCTACAGCGGATCAGGAAATCCGGTCGGGGGAATGCGCGTGCAGGTGATGGAAGCCGCGGCATCGATGGCAGTGGCGCTCGATGACGCGACGGTGGCGTTCGATGTCGCCGGCGGCAGCGTCTACACGGCGGTGGAGCAAGCGACATTGCGCATCGCGGACGGCGAATTCGTCGCCATCGTCGGCCCCACCGGTTGCGGCAAGTCTACGCTGCTCAATGTCGCCGCCGGCCTGCTGCAACCCGCGTCCGGCGGTGTACGTATTTTCGGACAACCCCTGCGCGGGCTCAACAGGCAGTCCGGCTATCTGTTTCAGGCCGATGCGGTGTTCCCGTGGAAGACCGCGCGGGACAATGTCGCCATCGGACTGGAAGTTGCCGGCGTCGCGCGTAACGAAGCCGCCGAGCGGGCGCAAGGTTGGCTCAATGCCGTCGGTCTTGGCGCGTTCGCCGCGCGCTATCCGCATATGCTGTCCGGCGGCCAGCGCAAGCGCGTGGCGCTGGCGCAGGTACTGATCCGCGATCCCAAAATTCTCTTGATGGACGAACCCTTCGGCCCGCTCGATGCCCAGACCCGCCAGGTGATGGGCAATCTTCTGCTCGATCTGTGGACCAGGGATCGCAAGGCGGTGCTGTTTGTCACCCATGATCTGGAAGAGGCGATCGCGCTCGCCGATCGCGTGGTCATCATGTCCGCCGGGCCCAGTGCACGCATCATTGGCGACTGGCGCGTGGCGCTGCCGCGCCCGCGCGATATTTTCGAGGTCCGGCTCGACAAGGCGTTTCACGCTCTGCATCGCGAGATCTGGAGCGTGCTGAAGGATGAAGTGATGAAGACCTATGCCCAGGCCGGTGGTATCGGCGGTGCCGCGTGAGCCGCGCCGTCCTGCTGGCGTGTCAGGTGCTGGTCGCCGTGGTCACCGTCGTTTTGTGGCATGTGCTCACCTCGGTCGAAATCTTCGGCCGCGTCCTGCTGCCGCCGTTTTTCTTCTCGACGCCGGTGGATGTGTTCAGCCAGGTCGTGTCCTGGTTCGCCTCCGGCATGATCTGGAAGCACCTCGGCATCACGTTGCTGGAATCCGTGCTCGCCTTCGTGATCGGTTCCACGCTCGGCGTGCTGATCGGCTTCTGGTTTGCGCGGCAGCCTTTGCTGGCCGCGATCTTCGATCCCTATGTGAAGATGGCCAATGCGCTGCCGCGCGTGGTGCTGGCTCCCATTTTTGCGCTGTGGCTCGGGCTCGGCATTTGGTCAAAGGTGGCACTCGGCGTCACGCTGGTGTTCTTCATCGTGTTCTTCAACGTCTATCAGGGCGTCAAGGAAGTCTCGCCATCGGTGCTCGCCAATGGCCGCATGCTCGGCATGAACGAACGGCAATTGATGCGCCATGTATTCTGGCCGTCGGCGCTGTCCTGGATGTTTTCGTCATT
>SDZE01000333.1 GCA_004173095.1 Bradyrhizobiaceae bacterium | reverse complement strand
ATTGCGATCACTGCGGCCATTCGCATGGCCCGACGCCCGATCAGTTGGCCGGCCCCGGCGGCTGGACGCGCGGATTGTCGGCGGTGCTGACCGTCGGCATCCGTCCGTGTTCCGGCGCGATCCTGGTGCTGGTCTTCGCGCTGGCCCAGGGCCTGTTCTGGGCCGGCATCGCAGCCACCTTCGTAATGGGCCTCGGCACTGCCATCACCGTGGCGACCATTGCTGTCATCGCGGTCTCGGCCAAAGGGCTGGCCTTGCGCCTGGTCGGGGGCCGCGACGGCTCCGGCGCGCTGGTGATGCGCGGCATCGAGCTGGGCGCCGCCGCTATCGTGCTGGTGTTCGGGGTCGGCCTGTTGCTCGGCTATCTCGGCACCGAGCCGGTGAGGTGTTTCTAGAGCATGATCCCAACGGCGGTCATCGGTTCTTTGCATCTGGCCCTGCGCAACAGAGAGCCCAAAGAGACAGAAACATTGACAAGATCAGCCCGAAGCGCGATGCCAACGGCATCATGACGGACGCCATTTCCCTCGCCAATGCCCCGATCGCCATCGCCGATTTGCCGGAGCGCGTCGGCGTGCTGCTCGTCAATCTGGGCACGCCGGATACGGCCGACGCCAAAGGCGTCCGCGTCTATCTCAAGGAATTTCTGTCCGATCCGCGGGTGATCGAAAACCAGGGGCTGCTCTGGAAAGTGGTGCTCAATGGTATCATCCTGAACACCCGCCCGCGCAAGAAGGCCAAGGACTATCTCAAGATCTGGAACACGGAGAAGAACGAGTCTCCGCTGAAGACGATCACCCGCGCACAATCCGACAAACTGGCGGCCGCGCTCGGCAGCCACACCCATCTCGTGGTGGATTGGGCGATGCGCTACGGCAACCCATCGATCCGCTCGCGGATCGCCGAACTGACGAAGCAGGGCTGCGACCGCATCCTCATCGTGCCGCTCTATCCGCAATACTCCGCGGCGACGTCGGCGACCGTTTGCGACGAGGCGTTTCGCGTCCTGTCCGACATGCGCGCGCAGCCGACGCTGCGGGTGACGCCGCCTTATTACGACGACCCGGAACATATCAATGCGCTCGCCGTCTCGATCGAAAAACATCTGGCGACGCTGGATTTCGTGCCGGAGCTGATCGTGGCCTCGTTCCACGGCATGCCGCAGAAATACATCGACAAGGGCGACCCGTATCAGGCGCAATGTGTCGCCACCACCCAGGCGCTGCGCAAGCGACTCGGGCCGAAGGCGCCGAAGCTGCTGCTGACCTTCCAGTCGCGGTTTGGTTTCGATCAGTGGCTGAAGCCCTATACGGACAAGACCATCGAACAATTGGCGAAAGACGGCGTGAAGCGCATCGCCGTCGTCATGCCCGGCTTCTCGGCGGACTGTCTGGAGACGCTCGAAGAGATCGCGCAGGAGAATTGCGAGATCTTCCTGCACAATGGCGGCGAGCAGTTTTCTGCGATCCCCTGTCTGAACGACAGTGACGAAGGCATGGACGCGATCCGCCAACTCGTGCTGCGCGAACTGCAGGGCTGGATTTAGGACCGCGGCCACACACGTCCAAGCGCAGCGAAGCAATCCAGTCTTGCGCATACGGATTGCCGGATGGCTGCGACGCTTCGACCGCTGAAATGACGAGCCCTCGCTTTTCCCGGTGTCGAACCCTAAAGTCCCGGCGAACGACAAAACAGCGCGACGCAATGCGTTGCGCACCCATTTTGCCGCAGGGAGACTCCGATGTCCGGGTTCGATATTCTCGTTATTGCCATCGCTCTGCTGATCATCTTCACGCTGTTTGCAGGCGTCAAGACGGTGCCGCAGGGCTTTGACTGGACCATCGAGCGTTTTGGCAAGTTCACCCGTTCGCTGTCACCCGGCCTCAATCTCATCATTCCGTATTTCGATCGCGTCGGCCGCAAGGTGAACATGATGGAGCAGGTGATCGAGATTCCCGAACAGGAAGTCATCACCATGGACAACGCCACCGTCGGTGTCGACGGCGTCGCGTTCTATCAGGTGTTCGATGCAGCCAAAGCGAGCTACGAAGTCTCCAATCTGCAGCAGGCGATCGTCGTGCTGACCATGACCAATATCCGTTCGGTGATGGGCTCGATGGATCTCGACAAGATGTTGTCGCATCGCGACGAGATCAACGAACGGCTGCTGCGCGTCGTCGATGCTGCAGTGGCGCCGTGGGGCATCAAGGTCAACCGCATCGAGATCAAGGACATCGCGCCGCCCGCCGATCTGGTGGAAGCGATGGGCCGCCAGATGAAGGCCGAGCGCGTCAAGCGTGCCGAGATCCTGCAGGCCGAAGGCCAGCGGCAGTCGGAGATCCTGCGGGCCGAAGGTGCGAAGCAGGGCCAGATCCTGCAGGCCGAAGGCCGTCGCGAAGCTGCCTTCCGCGATGCCGAGGCACGCGAGCGGTCTGCGGAAGCCGAAGCGCGGGCGACCCAGATGGTCTCCGAGGCCATTTCCAAGGGCGACGTCGCGGCGCTGAACTACTTCATCGCCGAAAAATACATCAAGGCATTCGGCCAGCTTGCTGAATCGCCGAACCAGAAGGTGATCATGTTGCCGGTCGAAGCCATGAGCATGCTCGGCTCGTTGGCTGGCATCGGCGAGATCGCGAAGGCGACGTTTGGTGAGCAGGCTGCCGCAACGCAGGCCGCACGCCGCGCCGGCTCGGTGCCGCCGACCACGCCGCCGCGGGCCTGAGGATCACGTCATGGCTGAGATGTTCGTAACGCTCGGCAGCTGGAACTGGCTGATTGTCGGCGTGCTGCTGATGGCGCTGGAATTGCTGGCGCCCGGCATCTTCCTGTTCTGGCTCGGGCTCGCGGCGTTCCTCGTCGGCATGCTGTCCTTCCTCGTCTCGCTGAGCTGGCAGTGGCAGATGCTGCTGTTTGCGGCATTCGCGGCTGCCGCGGTGCCGATCTGGCGCCGCGTCGCCCAACAGAACCCCGGCGCCAATCCGAATCCGTTCCTGAACCGGCGCACCGATGCCATGATCGGCCGTATCTGCACGCTGGACCGCCCGATTATCGACGGCACCGGCATCGTGCGGATCGACGACACGGTCTGGCGCGTCAGCGGTCCGGACCTGCCATCAGGCACACGCGTGAAGATCGTGCAGGCGGACGGGGCAAGCTTGACCGTTGATGTGGCCTAGGCCCAAATCATCTTAGCGACAGCGCTAAGCCACGCCGGCGCGTAGCAGATCGTGCAGATGCACGATCCCCACCGGCTTCTTCGCGTCGGTGACCAAGACCGCCGTGATCTTGGCGGCGTTGAGAAGCTCCAGCGCTTCGCCGGCGAGCAGATCGCGGCTGATGGTCTTGGGATTTTTCGTCATCACCTCGTCGACGGACACCGTCATCAGATCGGCGCGCATATGGCGACGCAAGTCGCCGTCGGTCACGATGCCGACCACGTGACCGCTGCCATCGACGATGCCGACACAGCCAAAACCCTTGGCGGACATTTCCACCAGCGCGTCCGACATCTTGGTGCCGAGCGGCTTCAGCGGCACCATGTCGCCCTGGTGCATGAGATCGCGGGTATATTTCAGCAGCGCGCCGAGTTTGCCGCCGGGATGCAGCACGCTGAAATCGCGCGAGGTAAAACCGCGGCCTTCCAGCAGCGCGATCGCCAATGCGTCGCCCATCGCCAGCATCATCAGTGACGATGTCGTCGGCGCCAGATTATGCGGGCAGGCCTCCCGCGCCTTCGGCAGTGTCAACGCCACATCGGCCGCCTGCGCCAGCGTGGAGCCCGCTTCCGACGTCATCGCGATCAGGCCGATGCTGAAGCGCGTGGCGTAGGTGATGAGATTCTTCATTTCCGGCTGCTCGCCGGACCATGACATCGCGAGGATGACGTCATCGGCGGTGATCATGCCGAGATCGCCATGGCTCGCTTCGGCGGCATGGACGAAAAACGCCGGCGTGCCGGTGGAGGCAAAGGTGGCGGCGATCTTGCGACCGATATGGCCGGATTTGCCGAGACCGGTGATGATCAGGCGACCCTTGGCATTGCGGATCAGATCGGCAGCGGCTGCGAAGGTCGGCCCGAGATCCGCCTGTAGCGCGGCTGCGAGCGCCGTCACGCCGCTGGCCTCGGCATCCAGCGTGCGCAGCGCCGAGGCGATGGCCTGGCTGGCCTGATCGCTCATGGTCGAAGTCGGGGTTTTGGAAAGCGCCATTGATCGTGTCCTGCGATCGTGTCCTGCGGCCGATCCATCGGCCTGGTTGAGGCCGTCCTTAGCACGCTGCCGCGTCCGAAGCGAAACGCGAGATCGGCATCTCAACGGCCCGTTAACCATAAGCGTTTTAACTCCCTTAACCATGAGTTGTTGCCTGGCCGGCCGTCGCGGATTGCGACGAGCAGATCCAAGTTTCTGATGGCGTTGGAGTTTTAGTGATCGTGAGGACGGGTCGAGCAGACCGGACGGCGAGCCGCGCGTGGGCGACCAGCGCGGTATCGGCATGTCTTTGCCTCGCGCTCGCAGCACCGTCCCCGGCTTTCGCACAGGCTTTGACGTCCGATCTGCTGGCGCCGGTTCCAGGCGGCTTTGTGAGGCCGGACAATCTGCCGTCGCGCCGCATCGGCAATGCCATCCCGCAGCCACCCGGCACTCTCCAGAACACCACGCAGACCAGCC
Organism: Bradyrhizobiaceae bacterium; assembly: GCA_004173095.1. GTDB lineage: Bacteria > Pseudomonadota > Alphaproteobacteria > Rhizobiales > Xanthobacteraceae > Tardiphaga. The sequence goes on along the minus strand of SDZE01000333.1, from coordinate 11,294 downwards.
TGCTGTCGCCGCAGCGTCAGGACCAGCCGCTCGTCACGCCGACGCCGGCCGCCTCGGGCGCAGCCGACAGCGGCTATGACGCGCTCAACCGCAAGCGCAAGCCGATCAAATATTATCCCGGCCAGCAGAAGCCGAAGCGGCCTGTCGGCCCCGGCAGCGCACCGCCGCCGCTGATCCCGGAAACCCGGCCATTGCCACCCTCGTCGAAGGCTGCGAAGCCGCCGGTCGCACCATCCATTGCCGGGACGGTCATCGGCCAGCCCTCGCGCCGGCGGCTTGCAGTCGATCCGGATCCTTACGCCCCGACGGGCATTCGCGTCGGCAGTTTTCTGGTGAAGTCGGCCGTCGAGATCATGGGCGGCTACAGCGACAACCCTGCACGTCTGTTGCAGCCAAAGGGTTCGGCGCTTTATCAGATCGCGCCTGAGCTGCTCGCGGCGTCCAATTGGTCGCGGCATTCGGTGGTGGTCGATCTGCGCGGCTCGTTCACCGGTTATGACAAGGAATTTCCGTCGGCGGTGCTGCAGCAGGTCTCGCCGTCGCCGGAGAATATCGATCGTGCCGAGTTCAACGGCAAGATCGCAGCCCGTATCGATGCCACGCGCGACACCCGCATCAATACCGAAGCGCGCATGCGCGTCGGCTCGGACAATCCCGGCAGCCCGAACAACCGGCCAGGGCTCCGAGAATTTCCGCTGTTCACCACCACCGGCGGCACGGTCGGCGTCGAGCAGGATTTCAATCGCTTCCAACTGAAGATGGACGCGCTGGTGGATCGCACTGTCTATCAGGACTCGAAGCTGATCGACGGCGGCACTGCTCCGAACACCGATCGTAACTTCAATCAATATGGAGGCGTCGGCCGCGTCAGTTATGAAGTGCTCCCGGGCCTGAAGCCATTCGGCGAAATCCAGGGCGACGTTCGCATTCACGATGAGCAGGCCGACCGCTTCGGATATCTGCGCGATTCCAGCGGCGGCTATATCAAGGCCGGCAGTACGTTCGAGTTTACGCGTCTGCTGACCGGTGAAGCATCGATCGGGTATCTGGCACGGAAATACGAAGACCCGCGGCTCGAAGTGCTCAGGGGACTGCTGACCTCGGCCTCGCTGGTCTGGAGCGCGACACCGCTGACCACGGCGCGGTTCACCACCACCACGTCGATCGACGAAACCACAGTGCCCGGCGTGCCGGGCGTGCTGACGCGGCTCTATACGGTGCAGGTCGATCACGACTTCCGCCGCTGGCTCACCGCGATCGGGAAGTTCACCTACGGCACGCAGGATTATCAGGAGAACTTCCGCTCGGATAAGATCTATTCGATCGAAGGCAACCTGATCTACAAGATGAGCCGCGAATTGTGGGTGAAGGCTCAGGTCCGCCGGGATATTCTGGAGTCGAATATCGCCGGCGCCAGCACGGCTGCCACCGTCGTGATGCTCGGCGTGCGGCTGCAGCGCTAGTCGTTCGGAAGAATTACTTCCACTTCCGCATGAATTTCGCCGTCTTGCGGCGGAATTTCACGCCGGATCCATCGGGCAGCCGGGTCGCCACGAAACCCGCGGCGATGCAGGCCTCGCGCTGCGGCATCCGCTCGTCCGGCGCGCGCTCGGTCTCCCACCACGACGCTCGGTGTGAGGCACGCGGCAGGGCATCGTCGATGATCTCCTCGACGGCATCCATGGTCAGGACGAATTCGTCCTTGGTCTGGGCCGCCAAATAGGCGCGCAAGAGATCGTAGTCGGGCACGGACGGTCCTCGGATAGTTGTGACGTCTGCACCGTCATACGCGGCTATCCCGTCGTGCGCTACCTCGGCATTGGGTAGCGCGACACCGCGTGGAGCCGAATTGCGACCTTCGAGCAAGGTTCTATTAACGTCGTGGGGAACCGGCACCAGCGACTTAAAAGCTCGGCAAGCTTTCGCGTGCGATGGATCGCAACGGGAGTTGTTCACATGGCGTTCTGGAAGCCGATGATTGAAATGCGACGGTGGCCTTTATCGGCCAAACTGTTGATTCTGTCGTCGCTGGCCACCATCATCGGCTTCACCGCGGTCTGCGGCAGCGTCATGCTCGACATGCGGCATGCCGAGGAGGCATTGGCCAAACAGTCCAGCGAAAACCTCGCCACCTCCCTCGACTCCGATATCGGTCGCACCATCGAGCAGTACGACATGTCGCTGCGCGCAGTGGTTTCAGGCATCAACACGCCGGAGCTCAACACGCTCAGCCGCAAATTGCGGCAGTTGATCCTGTTCGACAATGCGGCCTCGTCATCCCAGTTCGGCGCTATCCAGGTGTTCGATGCCGACGGTGATCTCACGGTCGAAGCCGGTTCGCTCGATCCGCCCAAGGAGAACCGGGCAAACGAGGACTTTTTCCAGGCGCATCGGCTGGATGGCGAGCGCGGCCTCTTCATCAGCGTGCCGCGCATGCACCGCGGCGCCTATTCCGTCGTGCTGAGCCGGCGCATCACCGACCCCGAAGGCAATTTCTCGGGCGTCGTCGCTGGTTCGGTCCGTGTGTCCTATTTCCTCGATCTGTTCGGCCGGCTACGGCTCAATCCGGCGGAAACGATCACCGTGGTGCGGCGCGACGGGGTCGTTATTCTGAGTGCACCGTTCGACCTCAATGTGATCGGCAACGACCTGAGCAAGGCACCGGGCGTGATGCGCGTGCTGGCGCGTGCCAATGGCAGCTATTCGGGCGTCGGTGCGATCGACAACATCATGCGCCTGTTCGTCTGGCGCGATAGCGGTCGCCCGCTGATCGTCATCGTCGGACGATCATGGGAGGGAATCTATAGTCTGTGGCAGCGTCAGGCATGGCGCATCGGCGGCATCATGCTGGCACTGATTGCGTTCATCAGCGTGGGCACCGTATTTCTCGCCCGCGAGATCGGACGCCGCGCCGGCGCGGAAGATCGGCTGGAGCAGCTTGCAACGACCGATGCGCTGACGGGCCTGCGCAATCGCCGCAAGTTCGATGCGGCCATCGAGGCTGAATGGTACCGGGCCATGCGCACCTCGAGACCGATCGCTTTGCTTCTGGTGGATGCCGACTTCTTCAAGATCTTCAACGACTCGTTCGGGCATCAGGCAGGCGACCAGGCCTTGATGGCCATCGCGAGCTGCATTTCAGTCGCGGCGAAGCGGACCGGCGAATGTGCCGCTCGCTACGGCGGCGAGGAATTCGCGATCCTGCTGCCGGGCGTGTCGGAGCGCGACGCATGGGAGATCGGCGAGCGCATTCGCACGCAGGTCGAGCTTGTGCCCGCCAATCCTGCGCAACTGTCGGTGAGCATCGGCATCGCCTGCATGACGCCGCTGGTGACGATGGAATGGACCGGCCTGGTCGAAGCCGCCGATAAGGCGCTGTACGCCGCCAAGGCCGCGGGGCGAAATCGGTGCCACGTCGCCGAAAACGCCGACAATTCGCTCGCGGCATAAGCACCGGCGCGCTATCGCGTGATCGGTCGCGTGCGAACGCGACCGATTTTCTTATTTGCCGAGATAGCGCAGCATATCCGCGCGCAGGACTTCGTTGAGGTCCGGCCGCTGCAGGCCATAGGCGATATTGGCGCGCAGGAAACCGGCCTTGGAGCCGCAATCGTGCCGCTCGCCTTCGAACTCGACTCCGAAGAACGGCTGGCTCTTGGCGAGACCGATCATGCCGTCCGTCAGCTGAATCTCGCCGCCGGCGCCGCGCTCCTGCGTCTCGAGGATCTTGAAGATTTCCGGCTGCAGAATGTAGCGACCGGTGATCGACAGGTTCGAGGGCGCTGTGCCTTTCGGCGGCTTTTCGACCATGGCATCGATGCGAAAGGCGTTCTTGTGGGTCGCATCACGTTCGCCGACGCTGCAGATGCCGTATTGATGGGTCAGCTCGGCCGGCACTTCTTCGACGGCGACGAGATTGGATTTCGCATCCAGACCGTTGGCGATATCCACCATCTGCTTCAGGCAGCCGGGTGAATTGAGCACGAGCTCATCGGGCAGCACGACCGCGAACGGCTCATCGCCAACGATATGACGCGCGCACCACACTGCATGGCCCAATCCGAGCGGCGCCTGCTGACGGGTGAAACTGGTTTCGCCGGCACCGGGCTGAGAGCGAGCGAGTTGCTCCATTTCGGCGGTCTTGTTGCGGCCCTTCAGCGTCTCGTCGAGCTCGAACATGCGATCGAAATGATCTTCGATCACGCCCTTGTTGCGGCCCGTGACGAAAATGAAATGCTCGATCCCCGCTTCGCGCGCTTCATCGACGACATACTGGATCAGCGGTCGATCGACGATGGTCAGCATCTCCTTCGGCATCGCTTTGGTGGCGGGAAGGACACGGGTGCCAAGACCAGCGACGGGGAAAACGGCTTTACGAATTTTCATCGGGAGCTTTGCAATGCGCGTGAAGAGGAGGAAGGTGCAGCCAGCATAACGAAGATCGCTCGCTGCGGTTCCCTTTGCAAGCGGTAACAACGGCGGATGTATGTCAGACCGCTGGCATCGATGTGCGGTCTCTGGCTTGTGGACGGAATCGGACTTGTATTAAGCGAATGGAAACCGTCTCTGCCCACTTGTCATCGTACCGTTACGATTGGATTTCCGGATGACGACCACAGCGTTGAGCACTTGCACAAAGCTCCTGCGGCAAGGCCTTTTTGCCGCGGCCGTCGCTGCGGCCGCGTTGGCTGTTACCCCTGTCCAAACGCATGCACAATCGGGAAATCCACTCAATTTCCTCGGTAACATTTTCAGTCCCGGTCAGCGCCAGGCGCAGGCACCGAGCGCACCTGCTCCTGCTACCGGCGCTGCAGCGCCATTGCCGTGGAGCGGCGAGGATGGCGCTTCGGGCCATCCTCTCATGACCTCATCCGCCATTCGCGAGGCTGCCGCGAACTTCGATGGCTGCGTTGCAGGACTGTGGCCTGATGCCGCACGACGCGGCATCTCCGAACAGAACTTTCGCGACATCACCGCCGGGTTGACGCCCGATCTGCGGCTGATGGATCTGATGGACTCGCAGCCGGAATTCACCAAGGCGATCTGGGAATATCTCGACATCCTGGTGAACGACAACCGCGCCGCCAAGGGCCGCGAGGTTCTGGCGCAGTACAAGACCATCTTCGATGCGGCCGAACGTGCCTATGGCGTCGATCGCTATATCATCGCCTCGATCTGGGGCATCGAGTCCAACTACTCGACCATGATCGGCGATCGCGACGTGGTGCGCTCCACCGCGACGCTCGCCTGCGTCGGTCGCCGTCAGGCCTACTTCAAGGATGAATTCCTCACCGCGGTCGAGATCCTGCACCGTGGCGACTTGCGCCGCGAACAGCTGAAAGGCTCATGGGCCGGCGCATTCGGGCCGACGCAATTCATGCCGACGGCGTTCAAGCGCTTTGCCGTCGATGGCAATGGCGACGGTCGTCGTGACGTCGTCGACAATCCCACCGACCTGATTTTTTCCACCGCCAACAATCTGAAGAAGGACGGTTGGCAAAGCGGACAGCCTTGGGGCTATGAAGTCGTGGTGCCGCAGGGCTTCAATTACATGCAAGCCGACCGCGCCAAGATGCTGACACTGGCGCAGTGGGAACAGATGGGCCTCAAGCGCGCCAATGGCCAGGCATTTCCGCGCGGCGGCGAGAAAGCCTATCTGCTTGCGCCCGCCGGCGCGCAAGGTCCGGGCTTTCTGATGATGCAGAATTTCCGCGTCATCATGAAATACAATCCGGCCGAGGCTTATGCGATGGCGATCGGTCATTTCGCGGACAGACTGCGTGGCGAGCCACCTTTCGTGCAGCCGTGGCCGCGCCAGGAGCGCGTGCTGTCGCGGAGCGAGCGGCTGGAGCTGCAGCAGTTGCTGGTTCAGCGCGGCTACTACAAGGGAACGCCGGACGGCCAGTTCGGCAGCCTGACGCGCGAGGCCTTGCGCAATTACCAGGCGTCGATCGGTGCGCCGGCCGATGGGTTCGCCACTTCCGAGATCCTGGATCGCCTGCGCGGGCGATAAACGCTGTCGCGGCACGCGTTTTGCTACGCTGTTACCTCCAGACATGAGGACAGCGATGACTTTGAATAGGCGTACCGTTCTGGCCGGGCTTGCGGCCGCACTTCTTCCGATCCGTGCTCAGGCTGCGTGGCCGGACAAGACGATCACGCTGCTGCACGGATTTGCGCCAGGTGGCGGCACCGATGCGACCTCGCGCGTGCTTGCGGAAGGTCTTGCCAAGATCCTCGGTCAAACCGTTGTGGTCGAAACCAAGCCCGGCGCAGGCACGACGCTGGCAGGTGCACAGCTCGCGCGCGCGGCACCCGATGGCTACACCATCTCGCTGATCACCGCGACTTACGGCGCGTCGTCGGCATTCTACAAGAGCCTCTCCTACAAGCCGGTTGATGATCTCAAGGGCATCTGCCAGGTCTCCGAGGCGCCCTATATGTTCTCGTGCAATGCGGAGGCGCCGTTCAAGAATCTGGCGGAGCTGATCGCGGCAGCGAAGAAGCAGCCGGACAAGCCTTTCACCTATGGAACGCCCGGCGTTGGTTCAGGCCCGCATCTGATCGTCGAGCAGGTCGCGCAGCTGGCCGGCGTCAAGTTCTTGCACATTCCGTTCCGCGGCGGCGCGCAGGCCGTGGTCGAAGTTCTGGCCGGTCGCGTCGATTTCATGGTCGATCCGCCGATCTCGATGATCGAGCAGATCAAGGCCGGCAAGTTTCGTGCGCTGGCCGTCACCACGGCGCAGCGGTTTGCGTCGTTCCCGGATATCCCGACCGTTGCTGAAGCCGGCTTTGCCAATTATGCCGCGCCCGGATGGTATGCGCTTGTTGGTCCCGCCGCTCTGACCGACGACATCGTGGCGCGTCTGAACGATGCGACCACGACCTTGCTCAAGGACGAGGGCGTGCGCGAGCGCCTGCTTGCGCTCGGCAGCCAGGCCAAGGCGTCACAGCCGAAAGAGGTGATCGACCTCCTCGCTTCCGATGTGAAGCGTTGGAGCGACGTGCTCGACAAGGCGAAGATCGAGCGCATCTAGACATCCTCGTCATTGCAATGCGCTCGCTTCAGGCGTTGCGTGCCATCAGCCCGCCATCGACGGGAATCACGGCGCCCGTCAGATAGGATGCTGCGGGCAGGCACAGACTCACCGTCATATGCGCCACTTCTTCCGGATCGCCGTAGCGGCGCAGCGCGGTGCGGCGCTTGGCGTAGATCGTCTTGTGCTCCTCGCTGATGCGCGCGGTAATGCCTGTCGTGATCGGGCCCGGACAGATGCAATTGACCGTGATGCCGTCGCGCCCGAGTTCGACGGCGAGCGAGCGCGTCAATCCGGTGACGCCGGCTTTCGCGGCCGAATACGGACTGTGCAGCGCCGTCGCGCCGAGCGCTTCGGTGGAGGCGATGTTGACGATGCGCGGGCATTGCGAGCGGCGCAGGTAAGGCAGCGCGGCGCGAATGGTGCGTTGATGCGAGGTCAGCATGACCGCAATGGCGCGATCCCAGGCTGCGTCGTAGCCGTCACCGTCGATCTCGGTGGACACCGAGATGCCGGCATTGTTGACGATGACATCGAGCCCGCCGAAATGCGCAGCGACCTCGTTCACCACGGTCTTGATGCGTTCGGGATCGGCGACATCGAGCGTCCAGGCGCGCGCGCTGCCGCCGCTTGCGGTGATCGCATCGGCAACCTCCGCCGTGCCTTCGGGTGACAGATCGGTGACGGCGACATGCGCGCCTTCCTCGCCGAACACGCGCGCCGTCGCGCGGCCCATGCCGCTTGCAGCACCGGTGACGAGAACGGTGAGGCCGCGCACCGAGCGGCTGAGTTTCTTGTAATCCGACACGGCTTCCTCCGAGATTGCGCCTTCATGACGAGGCTTGCAGCGAGGCTCGCATCGATCGACAGGAGCGTCAAATCGGGCGCGACGCTTTATCGCTGGCTGCTGCTTCGGAGCGGAACCTGCGAGCGGTTCGGGCATTACTGTGCCGAGAGTTTCCCTCACGGAGTGATGAAGATGGATAAGGACCGCATTGCAGGCGTTGCAAAGGACGCTGCTGGCAAGATCGAAGGCGCTGTCGGCAAAGTGACTGGTGACGAGCGAACCGAGTTCTCGGGTCGCACGCGCGAAGCCGAAGGCACCGTGCAGAACCTGTACGGCCAGGTCAAAGACGGCGTCCGCGAAGCCACCGAAACCGCTGCGAATTACGCCAAGGGCGCGCTCGACAGCGACACCTATCGCGATGGCACGCGCGCGATCACCGATCAGGTCCGCGACAAGCCGCTCGGTTCGCTGCTGATCGCAGGCGGCATCGGCTTTGCTCTGGCGATGATGATGACGCGTCCGCCGCGCCGTCGGTCGCGCTGGTACTAAGCGCCTGACTTAGCTCAACAAAAATCCCTCGTCGATGATATCGGCGAGGGATTTTTCGTGTCTGTCATCCTGACGCAGATCAGCGGAAGAAAAAGCCGGAGGGGGCGGAGGCGGCGGGGCCGACACCGGCCGGCGGGCGCGGACTGCCCTGCTGTGGCTGCCGGGGCCGCTGCGGGGCGCCCTGCTGCGGGCGTCGCGCCTCGTCATTGCCGAAGATATTGCCCAGAAACGATGGCGTTTCGGTGGTGACCGGCGTCTTTTTCCGGGCCTGCTGTTTTGGTGCAGCCGGTGCCGCGCCGTCAGGCGAGGCCGAAGCCGTTGGGCTGGGCGTCGCTGCCGCCATCGGCACGTCCCCCTTGGCCGGTTCGCGGCCGATCTCGCGACGCGGCCAGGCGAAGTCGTCGGCGCGGCCGGGCGGCGCATGCAGCGGTTCGCCCTTGATCAGCGTCTTGGCGACCAGCGGATCGGCATTGAGCGGCTTGGCGCCGGGGCCGCCCAGCAGCGTGTCGCCGCCGATGGAGGCGGCGATCAGCGGCACGATCGGACCCGCCAGCGGACGCGGCGGCGGCGCGCCGGGCACCACATTGACATCAGGCTGCGCCGGTTCGCTCGGCAGCGCCACCGGCGCTGCGCGGCCGGACAGCAGGCGGGTGATCTCGCGCTCGGTGTAATGCGCCAGTTTGCGGGCGCCGGCCTTGGTGAAATAGACGCCGTCGGGCGTGCGCAGCCGGCGGATCTGGCCTTCGAAATCCGGCCCCTGCTGCAGGAAGCGACCGGATTCATCGACGAACCCGTCCCAGACATCGACATAGGTGATGCCCGCTTTGCCGGCGGCATCGCGATACAGATTGTTGAGATAGACCATGTCGGCCATCGCCTTCGGCCCGCGCACCGCGGGCAGGCCGACCCACAACACGGGCACGCCCTTGCTCTTGGCGATATTGATCATCTCCTCGATCTTGCGAGCGTAGAGTTCGCCCCAGCGATCGTCGCGGAAATCCACCATGCCGCCGCCGCTGCGCGCGCCGCGCTCGGCCGCGGACGAACCGGGATCCGAGCTGTCGGCATCGTCGCTGTCGGCACTGTCGGCGGGTTTGTCGCCCGGCTTCACATCGGCGGCGCCATCCTTCTTGGCGGCCTTCTTGTCGGGCTCGCGGATCGGGATGCGGTCCGAGAGGCCAAGCATGATGACGATGGCGTCGGCCTTTTCGCTGGCCAGGATGCCCTTCGCCGCCGTCGCCCAGTCGGACGGCTCGCCCTTGGGCTGATAGCGCAGCAGGCCGGACACGGTCTTGTGTTTGCGGATCACGCCCATGTCGGGCTGTTCGGAGTAGGCGTCTTCCAGGCCATAGCCGAGCCAGTCGGCCATGCTGTCGCCGAGCACCAGCACATTGCGCTCGGCCGAGGTGTTGTTCCTGTCGGGCTGCGGTGCGCGGGAATAATCCTCGCGGCGCCGCGGCGCCTGCTGTTGCGGCGCCTGCTGGAACGGCTGGAAGAATTCACCGCCGAACCAGCCGCCGCGCGGCTGTGGACGCTGCTGTTGCCGCGGCGGTGGCTCGCCGAAGCCGAAAAACTGCGCCGAGGCGGTGCCGACGATGCCGACCAGCAGCGCCACCGTGGTGATTCCGACGGCCAGCACCAGCCGTTCGCGGCGCCAGTGATCTGGCCGCCATCTGGCTTTGGGCGCTTTCGCAGGGTTCGGCTTGTCGGACATTTGGACTCGACCGCAGGATGGGCAAATCCGCCCAGGTTCCGCCCGGTATATAACCGGATTCGGGCCGCAAGCGGGCAGCCCCATGCGGCATCATCAAGCCTTGCGGGCCGGGAACGTCAAGTTGTCCGGCAATTTTTTCGCGATACGGTTAGCACCGATCACGGCCGGGCGCTGCTGCCGTGCTCACTTCCACAGGCCGTAGGATTGCCATTTGTCCGCTGGGATGGCGGCGCCGGCCTTGTAGCTGAAATCCAGCACCGATTTGTGGTCCGGCGTCGCCTTGCAGGTGAACGACATCTGGTACCATTTGCCGCCGGCCCGGAACGCGCCACCCTTCGCCACCAGCGTGTGGCCGGCATGCTGCGGCGGGCTGATAACATCGGACTTGGCGCGATCGACCCGTGCGCCGCTCTTGCTCATCTTGCGCATCGCTTCGAGGTCGCAGATCTGCTCCAGCCGGGTTTTCGGATCGAGCTTGTCGAGCGCGCGCAGGAACCGCGCATCCGGCGCGGCGAGGGCAGGCATAGCAGTCGCGACATGAGCAATCGTGATCGCAGCGAGCGTGAAGGCAGAGATTTTCATGAGCAACGCGAACCGTGAGAGGAGCCGTGAGGTGCCGCGTCGGTTAGCCCAGCCACGCCGCGCTGGCCAGCGACTGAGGGTTTCATGCGGGGACGCCGTCGCGCGAGGCGAGTCGCCGGGCTGGTGTCGTTGCGGGCGCGCCCTGTCATCATGGGGCTTGAACGGGCGCGCGATCCTGGCTTCCGGGGGCGCGACAAAGTCGGTCATGCGGGGCTTTGCTGCGCCGAGGTTGTCGTCCACGCGCGGTCATCCCGGGTTTGACCCGGCGACCCGTCTTGAGTTCCGGGCGCAGCCGAAGATTAGCAAGCGTTCAAGCCGCATGCAACATCGCGTTCGGAATGCAAAGCGCGCACGCGCCGTCCGTGACGCGCCCTGGCGCGAAGCGAGACTTCCCTGTGGTCCCCCGCCAATGAGGGGGATGACGCGCCAAGAAGCGCAGTATCGGGTAGTCCTCGCGACGGCCTCGGGCTGAAGCGTCAGCCTCCGTCCATCGCGCAACGCCTCTCGGCGCGCCATCGCGGGACTTATGGCTGGAGGACCGTTCTCTCCGGCACCGGCACGTTCCCTACGGCCTCGCTGAGCAAGGGTTCGGTCCCGTTGATCCCGACGGATTTCTCCGCCGTTC
>SDZE01000153.1 GCA_004173095.1 Bradyrhizobiaceae bacterium | reverse complement strand
TCGCGCTGCGCCGCGGGCACCACGGCGGCACCCGGCGCCCCCAGTGCGGCGTTGGCATAGGCCATCTCGTCTTCGCCGGTGTTCGGGTCGAGCTTGTGGGCTTCCATCGGCGGCAGTTCGGGCTGTTGCTCCGGCGGCACGATCTCGACGCGCATCAGCTGCGCCGTCACCGCTTCGCGCATGTTCGAGATCAGCGCCTCGAACAGGTTGTACGCTTCCGCCTTGTATTCCTGCAGCGGATCGCGCTGGCCGTAGCCGCGCAGGCCGATCACCTGACGCAGGTGATCCAGCATCACCAGATGCTCGCGCCACAGATGGTCGAGCGTCTGCAGCAGAATGGTCTTCTCGACGTAACGCATCACGTCGGGGCCCCACTGGGCGACCTTGGCCGCCATGTGCTCGTCGGCCTTCTGCTCGATGCGGCTGAGGATTTCCTCATCCGCAATGCCTTCTTCCTTGGCCCATTCATCGACGGGCAGATCGAGGTCGAGCACGCGCTTGAGCTCTTCCTTCAGCCCCGCCACGTCCCACTGCTCGGCATACTGGTTTGCCGGCACGTGCTTGGTCACCAGCTCTTCGACGAAAGCGTGGCGCATGTCGCCCACGGTTTCGGCGACGCTGTCGTTCTGCATCAGGTCGATGCGCTGCTCGAAGATGACCTTGCGCTGATCGTTCTGCACGTCGTCATATTTCAGCAGGTTCTTGCGGATGTCGAAGTTGCGCGCCTCGACCTTCTGCTGCGCTTTTTCGAGGGCCTTGTTGATCCACGGATGGATGATCGCCTCGCCTTCCTGCAGGCCGAGGCGGGTCAGCATGGTGTCGAGCCGATCCGATCCGAAGATGCGCATCAGGTCGTCTTCCAGCGACAGGTAGAATTTCGAGCGGCCGGGGTCACCCTGACGGCCGGAGCGGCCGCGCAGCTGGTTGTCGATGCGCCGCGACTCGTGGCGCTCGGAGCCGATGATGTAGAGGCCGCCGGGCTTCTCGACGGTCTTGGCCGGCTTGTTGCCCTTGGCAGGCTCGATCTCGACGACGTCCTTGGCGTTCAGCACAGCGGTGCGGAAGGTCTCGATCTCGGCCTTGATCTCGGCGATCTTGGCAGCCTTTTCCGCCTCGTCTTCCATCCCCGCGGTCGCGATCTGTGCGCGCATTTCCCACGAGCCGCCGAGTTTGATGTCGGTGCCGCGGCCGGCCATGTTGGTGGCGATGGTGATGGCGCCGGGCACGCCGGCTTCGGCGACGATATAGGCTTCCTGTTCGTGGAAGCGCGCATTCAGCACTGCGAACAGCTTGGCCGGCTTGCCCGATCGCGCGGCGGCGTAGAGCTTGTCCATGCCCTTGGGATCGGCAAAGTCGATGATCTTGTAGCCGTTCTTGAGCAGGAATTCGGCCAGCACTTCCGACTTCTCGATCGAGGCGGTGCCGACCAGCACCGGCTGCATGCGCGCATTGGCGCGCTCGATCTCGGCCAGGATGGCTGCGTTCTTTTCGGTCTGGGTGCGATAGACCTCATCGTCCTCGTCGAGACGGTTGATGCCGATATTGGTGGGCACCTCGACGACTTCGAGCTTGTAGATGTCGAACAGTTCGTCGGCTTCGGTCAGCGCCGTACCGGTCATGCCGGCCAGCTTGCCATACATGCGGAAATAGTTCTGGAAGGTGATCGAGGCCAGCGTCTGGTTTTCCGGCTGGACCGTGACGTGTTCCTTGGCTTCCAGCGCCTGGTGCAGGCCTTCCGAATAACGACGGCCCTGCATCATGCGGCCGGTGAACTCGTCGATGATGATCACCTCGTCGTCGCGGACGATGTAGTCCTTGTCGCGATTGAACAGCGAATGGGCGCGCAAGGCCTGGTTGACGTGATGCACGACGGAGACGTTCTCGACGTCGTACAGGTTCTCGCCCTTCAGCTGGCCGGCATCGCGCAGCAGGGTTTCGATCTTCTCCATGCCGGCTTCTGTCAGCGTCACCGTGCGCTGCTTCTCATCGACCTCGAAGTCGATCTTCTTTTCGAGCGCGGGCAGGAAGGTGTCGATGGTGTTGTAGAATTCCGAACGGTCGTCGAGCGGACCGGAGATGATCAGCGGCGTACGCGCTTCGTCGATCAGGATGGAGTCGACTTCGTCGACGATCGCGAAATTGTGCCCGCGCTGGACCATGTCCTCCAGCCGGTACTTCATGTTGTCGCGCAGATAGTCGAAGCCGTATTCGTTATTGGTGCCGTAGGTGATGTCGCAGGCGTAAGCCGCCTGCCGCTCGGCATCATCGAGGCCGTGGACGATCACGCCGGTGGTGAGGCCCAGGAAACCATAGATCTGGCCCATCCAGCCCGAGTCGCGCTTGGCGAGGTAATCGTTGACGGTCACCACATGCACACCCTTGCCGGCGAGCGCGTTGAGATAGACGGCGAGGGTGGCGACGAGGGTTTTACCTTCGCCGGTTTTCATCTCGGCGATGTCGCCCTCATGCAGCACCATGCCGCCGATCAGCTGTACGTCGAAGTGACGCTGGCCGAGGGTACGCTTGGCGGCTTCGCGGACGGTCGCGAAAGCGGGGATCAGAATGTCGTCGAGGCTCTTGCCGGCTTCCAGCTGAGTCCTGAACTCGCCGGTGCGGGCCTTGAGCGCCTCGTCCGACAGTGCGGCAATCTCCGGCTCGAGGGCATTGATGGCAGCGACGCGCGACTGGTACGTCTTGATGCGGCGGTCGTTGGCGGAGCCGAAAAGCTTGCGGGCGAGCGCGCCGATCATCACGAAATCCTGTCTTCTCGATGCGGCTTTGGGAGCCGTGGAAATTGGTTCAGCGGATCGCCAGTTGAAACGGCGCTTCGCTTGCCGGCGCGAAGGCCGACGGTGATCAGTGGAGGGCGGGCGATCAAGGGTTCAATGGCCTCGGCTCAGCCGAAATCGCACCTTCGCCACCGGCCCGGTCGGGGACAGATATGGCTCGGTTCGGGGGATGTCAACGGCGGCAACCTGTCAAGGATTTCATGATTTTGACAGAGTTTTCGCGTTGCCAAGGAGTGTTGTTTGGGAGAGTGTCCCGCCGTCCCAACAGGCACCTTCAGATTGAGGAATTTTCGATGACCTTCGTACTGCCCGCTCAGAAGCCGGGCCAGCGCCCCGGCCTGACCCTGGCCAAGCTCACCGGCGCTGTTGCGGTGGCGTTTATGGCCAGCTTCCCGGCCTTCGCGCAGGACGCCAATCCGGTGCTGGCCAAGGTCAACGGCCAGGAAATCCGCCAGAGCGACGTCACGATCGCTGAGGAAGAACTTGGGCCCAGCCTCGCCCAGATGGATCCGGCCAGCCGCAAGGACAATGTGCTGTCGTTCCTGATCGACATGAAGATCGTCGCCAAGGCCGCCGAGGACAAGAAAGTCGCCGATCGCGAGGAGTTCAAATCCAAGCTGGCCTTCGCCCGCAACCGCCTGCTGATGGACAGCCTGCTCGGCACCGAGGGCAAGGACTCGCTGACCGACGCCAATATGAAGAAGGTCTATGACGACGCCGCCAAGCAGATTTCCGGCGAGCAGGAAGTCCGCGCCCGCCACATTCTGGTGGAGACCGAGGACGAGGCCAAGAAGATCGAAGAGCAGCTGAAGAAGGGCGCCGACTTCGCCGAACTGGCGAAGAAGTCGTCGAAGGATCCGGGAGCGGCCGATGGCGGCGATCTCGGCTTCTTCACCAAGGACCAGATGGTGCCGGAATTCTCCAAGGTCGCGTTCGAACTGGAGCCGGGCAAGATCTCGGATCCGGTGAAGTCGCAGTTCGGCTGGCACATCATCAAGGTCGAGGAAAAGCGCAACCGCCAGGCGCCGTCGTTCGATCAGGTGAAGCCGCAGATCGAGCAGTATGTGGTCCGCAAGGCCCAGGCCGACTATGTCACCAAGCTGCGCGAAGCCGCCAAGGTCGAGCGCATGGACGCGCCCGCCGCGACGCCTGCTCCGGCCGCCAAGGATGCACCGAAGCCCGCCGACACCAAGATGGCGCCTCCGGCGAAGAAGTAACGCTCGGAAAGGTCTTTCCTGACAGCGAAAGCCCGCCGAAAGGCGGGCTTTTTTGCATGTGTAGGTCGAGCACGAAGTGGCGAGGCATACCCTCCCCCTTGTGGGGAGGGTCGGCCGAAGGCCGGGGTGGGGGGGCCCCACGTGACGTCGGCGTATGTGGAGACACCCCACCCGTCACGTCGCTCGCAAGCGCTCGCTCCGCGCCACCCTCCCCATTCGCTTCGCTCCAGGGAGGGAGAAGATCAGCCGATCTTGCGCCCGATATCCAGAAACTTCTGCCGGCGCTGCTGGCGGATGGCGGCGGCGTCGAGGCCGCTGAGGTCTTTCAGCGCCAGCGCGATCGCATCGCCGGTGGTGGCGATCATGGCGGCGGGATCGCGATGGGCGCCGCCGGCGGGCTCTTTCAAAACCTGATCGATTACGCCGAAGCGCAGCAGGTCCTGCGCGGTGATCTTCATGTTGGTCGCGGCTTCCTGCGCCTTCGATGAATCGCGCCACAGGATCGACGACGCCGCTTCCGGCGAGATCACGCTGTAGATCGCGTGTTCGAGCATCAGCACCTTGTTGGCGGTGGCGATCGCGATGGCGCCGCCCGAGCCGCCTTCGCCGATGACGACGGCGACATTGGGCACGCCGAGGCCCAGACAGGCATCGGTCGAGCGTGCGATGGCTTCGGCCTGGCCGCGCTCTTCCGCGCCGATGCCGGGATAGGCGCCGGCCGTATCCACCAGCGACAGCACCGGAATGCCGAAACGCTCGGCCATCTCCATCAGCCGCACGGCCTTGCGATAACCCTCGGGCCGCGCCATGCCGAAATTATGCTTCAGGCGGGTCTCGGTGCTCGAGCCCTTTTCCTGGCCGAGCACGCAGACGCTCTCGCCGCGAAAACGGCCGAAGCCGGCGATCAGGGCCGCGTCCTCGCCGAATTTGCGGTCGCCGGCCAGCGGCGTGAATTCGGTGATCAGCGACTCGATGTAGTTGATGCAATGCGGACGCTGCGGATGCCGCGCGACCTGGGTCTTCTGCCACGGCGTCAGGTTCGCATAGAGCTCGTGCAAGGCGGCGACCGCCTTGTCCTCGATGCGGACGATCTCCTCGCCGATGTCGCTGCCGCCAGCGGCGAGCACGCGCAATTCGTCGATCTTGGAATCAAGCTCGGCGACCGGCTTTTCGAAATCGAGATAGCTTCGCATGGGATCAGACATCTACCGGATATGGGAAGGAACAGCGGCAAGCGAAACTGCCGTGGCAGGCTTTTCAGGTGAAACAATGGCCGGAGTCAAGGCAGGCGCGGTGCTTTTCCTAGATGAATCAAAGGGTTGATTTTTCATGGCCCGGGCCGCGACGCATTGACTAACGGTTCCCGTCAGGAGCGCGGTTGGCGCGCCGTCGCCACCACCAGCTGGCGATGCCGACACCGACCGCAAGCACCACCACCGCCAGCAGGCTGTAATGCCTGGCATCATGCTCGAGCCCGGCGAGGCCGCCGACACGATCCAGCAGCGACATCGCGAACACCGCCGGCAGCACATGCGCCGCCGCCCAGATGAAGGCCGTCGGCACATTCACGAGATAGAAGCGGCTCGGGGCCATGCCCAGCGCGCCCGCCGTGACCGGGACGAAGGCGCGGATCGGCGAGATGAACCGCCCGAGAAAGACCGCCCAGATGCCGAACCGCTGGAAAAACGCCTCGCTCCGCTCCACCACGCGGGGATAGTCCTTCAGCGGCCATGTTGCGAGGATAGCCCGTTGCCGGACATGCCCGATCCAGTAGGCGCTGCCGTCGCCGAGCACGGCGCCGAGGATCGCCGATGCCAGCACCGGCACGAGGCCAAGATCGCCGGCCGGGATCAGCGCCGACAGCGCCAGGATCAGCGTGGTGCCGGGAATTACAGTGCCGAGCACGGGGACAGCCTCCACCAGCGCTGCCAGGAAAATGGTGAGATAGCCGAGCCAGGCATGGGCCGCGACGAATTGGGTGATGGTGTCGATCGTTTGATGCACGAAACGTCCGATCTGGCATGGGCGCCGCAGATGACCTCGATGGAAACCGGGATTTCGAGCCGCGCCCGATTCGCAGGGCAGGGCTCCAAAAACCGGCGTTACAACCTATCTATATGATTACATTTTGGAACTTTGCCGTGTAGGTAGGCTTTGTCCGGCCGCAGCTCTCTGCTACGTTCCGCAACAGCACCCCATCCGTAGCCAAACTGAATGACTGGTTTCGGCGTTCCCGGGACCACGGAGGATCGATGACCGCCGCCATGACCAAAGCGCAAGACCATTCCGGAACACAGTCCGCAGAAGCGTTGACCGGCATCCCCGACATCAAAGTGTCGGTGCGCAAGGTGTTCGGCATCGATTCCGACCTGGAAGTGCCGGCCTTCTCCAAGACCGATCCGCATGTGCCCGACACCGATCCGGATTACCGTTTCGACCGCGCCACCACGCTCGCCATTCTCGCCGGCTTCGCCCGCAATCGCCGCGTGATGGTCACCGGCTTCCACGGCACCGGCAAATCGACCCATATCGAACAGGTCGCCGCCCGCCTCAACTGGCCGTGCGTGCGCGTCAATCTCGACAGCCACATCAGCCGTATCGACCTCGTCGGCAAGGACTCCATCGTGGTCCGCGACGGCAAGCAGGTCACCGAATTCCGTGACGGCATTCTGCCATGGGCGCTGCAGCACAATGTGGCGCTGGTGTTCGACGAATACGACGCCGGCCGCCCGGACGTCATGTTCGTGATCCAGCGCGTGCTGGAAGTCGCCGGCCGCCTGACGCTGCTCGACCAGAACAAGGTGATCAAGCCGCATCCGGCGTTCCGCCTGTTCGCCACCGCCAACACGGTCGGCCTCGGCGATACGTCAGGCCTCTATCACGGCACCCAGCAGATCAATCAGGGCCAGATGGACCGCTGGTCGATCGTCACCACGCTGAACTATCTCGCCCATGACGAGGAGGTCGAGATCGTGCTGGCCAAGGCCAAGCACTACCACACCCCCGAGGGCCGAGACATCGTCAACAAGATGGTGCGGCTCGCCGACCTCACGCGTAACGCCTTCGCCAATGGCGATCTGTCGACGGTGATGAGCCCGCGTACGGTGATCACCTGGGCCGAGAACGCCGACATCTTCGCCGATATCGGCTTCGCTTTCCGCGTCACCTTCCTGAACAAGTGCGACGAACTCGAGCGTCCGCTGGTCGCCGAATTCTATCAGCGCTGCTTCAATGCCGAGCTGCCGGAAAGCTCGGTGAATGTGGCGCTGACGTAATCTCGATCACTGCCCCTTCGCGCGAAGGGGCAGCCGCCTCTGCATTGCATGAGTTGTCGCCACGCTTGGGGTGATAACCCGCGAAAAGGCTGTGATGAGCACGACCCCTTCCAAACAATTCCGCACCGGTGCCAAGGAAGCGCCGACCGAGCCGTTCAAGCGCTCGGTGGCTTCCGCATTGCGCGCGATCGCCAAGACGCCGGAGCTGGAAGTCAGCTTCGCTGCTGAAAAGCCCGGCCTCGCGCCCGGCAAGGCCCGTCTGCCGGAGCCGGCGCGCAAGCTTAGCAAGCGCGATGCGGCCATCGTGCGCGGCCACGCGGATTCGATCGCGCTGAAGCTTGCCTGCCACGATCCGAAAGTGCATCGCAAGCTGATGCCCGGCAATCCGCAGGCCCGTTCGGTGTTCGAGGCGGTCGAGCAGGCGCGCGTCGAGGCGATCGGCTCGCGCCGCATGGCCGGCGTCGCCAAGAATCTCGGCGCCATGCTGGAAGATCACTTCCACCGCGGCAAGTTCGACGAGATCACCGACCGCGCCGATGCGCCGCTCGCCGACGCGCTGGCGATGCTGGTGCGCGAACGTCTCACCGGCCTGCCGCCGCCGGCAGCCGCCAAGAAGGTGGTCGATCTCTGGCGCCCGGTGCTGGAAGACAAGATCGGTGCGCGCCTCGACGAGCTCGAAAGCTTCACCGAGAACCAGGCCAGGTTTGGCGACGTGCTGCACGGGTTGCTGTCGGATCTTGATCTCGGCGAGGACCGCGACGCCCAGCCCGATGACGAGGAGAGCTCCGACGACGAGCGCCAGGGCGAGAACGATCAGAACGGCGCCGAAGGGTCGCCGGAAAGCGACGCCGCCCAGGAGATGAGCGCGGACCAGGCCCAGCAGTCGTCGGACGAGATGTCCGACAGTGCCATGGAAAGTGCGCAAGCCTCCGCGTCGGATACGTTCGACGAAGACGGCGAGATGGGCGACGAGGATACGCCCGGCGAGGCCACGCGGCCGAATTCGCGCGGCCAGAACGAACGCCTCGGTCCCGAATATCACGCCTTCGCGCCGAAGAACGACGAGATCATCGCGGCCGAGGATCTGTGCGATCACGACGAGCTGGAGCGCCTGCGCGCCTATCTCGACAAGCAGCTCGCGCATCTGCAGGGCGTCGTTGCACGCCTCGCCAACCGGCTGCAGCGCAAATTGATGGCGCAGCAGAACCGCGCCTGGGATTTCGACCTCGAGGAAGGCATTCTCGATCCCGCGCGGCTGTCGCGCGTGGTCACCGATCCGTTCTCGCCGCTGTCTTTCATGCACGAGAAGGAAGCCACCTTCCGCGACACCGTCGTCACGCTGCTGCTGGACAATTCCGGCTCGATGCGCGGCCGGCCGATCACGGTGGCGGCCACCTGCGCCGACATCCTCGCGCGCACGCTGGAGCGCTGCGGCGTCAAGGTCGAGATCCTCGGCTTCACCACGCGCGCGTGGAAGGGCGGGCAGTCGCGCGAGGCGTGGCTGGCAGCCGGCAAGCCGGCCAATCCAGGCCGTCTCAACGATCTCCGCCACATCATCTACAAGTCGGCCGACGCCCCATGGCGCCGGGCGCGCAAGAATCTCGGCCTGATGATGCGCGAGGGGCTCTTGAAGGAAAACATCGACGGCGAGGCGCTCGACTGGGCGCATAAGCGCCTCTTGGGTCGCCCCGAGCAGCGCAAGATCCTGATGATGATCTCCGACGGCGCGCCGGTCGATGACTCCACGCTGTCGGTCAATCCCGGCAACTATCTGGAGCGCCATCTGCGCCACATCATCGAGGAGATCGAGACCCGCTCGCCGGTGGAACTGATCGCCATCGGTATCGGTCACGACGTCACCCGCTACTATCGCCGCGCGGTGACCATCGTCGATGCCGAAGAACTCGGCGGCGCCATCACCGAGAAGCTCGCGGAACTGTTCAGCGAGACCAATGGTCCCGCGCCCAGCCATGGCCGGCGCCGGAAAGTGAATTGAACCTGTAGGGTGGGCAAAGGCGCGCAGCGCCGTGCCCACCATCTTCTGCTAGGCACGCAATTGGTGGGCACGCTTTCGCTTTGCCCACCCTACAGTCCGCCTCAACAGGTCTATCTCATTGGCCGATCTCACCCGCCGCTCCATGCTCGCTTCGCTGGCCGCCACCGCGGCGATGCCTGCGATCGCCTATGCGCAAAGCGTCCCCGTTCCGGCACCTGCCTCTGCGAAAGCGGCCGTCGACAAGATCACCGTCGATGCGCGCCCGCTGCCGGCCTTCGATGCGCGCGATGTCTCGCAGACCCGGTTTGGTTCGCTGCATTATCGCAGCGGCCTCGTTCTCACCTCAAGCTATCGCGATTTCGGCGGCATCTCGGCGCTGCGGCTCGACGACAGAGGTGAACGTCTGGTCGCGTTGAGCGACAAGGGCATGTGGTTCACCGGCAAGATCACCTATGGCGAGACCGTCATGACCGGGCTGGTCGATGTCGAGGCCGCGCCGATCCTCGGCAGCGACGGCAAGCCGCTGGAAGCACGCGGCTGGTACGATTCCGAATCTCTCGCACTGGAAGACGGCATCGCCTATGTCGGCTTCGAGCGCGTGCACCAGATCGTCAAATTCGATTTTGCGCGGGACGGCGTGCTGGCGCGCGGCGAGCCGATCCCGCAGCCGGTCGGCATGCGCAAGCTGCCGGATAACAAGAGCCTGGAATCGCTGGTTCTGGTCTCGAAGCAGAAATTCCCCTCATCGCCCTTGGCCGGCATGCTGCTGGCGATCTCCGAGCGCGGCCTCGATGCCGCCGGCAACATCCAGTGCTGGATCATCGGCGGCAAGGCGCCGGCAACCTTCGGCATTCGCCGCACGCTGAAATACGACATCAGCGACGCCACGCTGCTGCCGTCGGGCGAATTGCTGTTGCTGGAGCGCAAGTTCTCGCTGTTCGGCGACACCGGCATTCGCATCCGCCGCATCCCGCTGGCTTCGGTGGTGCCGAATGCGGTGGTGGATGGCCCCACCATGATCGAAGCCGATCTCGGCTATGAGATCGACAATTTCGAAGGCATCGACAGCCATATCGATGCGCGCGGCGAAACCGTCATCACGCTTGTTTCGGACAACAATTTCTCGATGCTGCAGCGGACATTGTTGATGCAGTTCACGGTGGCGGAGTGAGGCTGCGGCGCGATCGCATCGACGACGCTCGTGGCACCCCCACGCTCCGCATTTGAGGACGGCGCTACGCCGCAGCCCCCGCCCGCGCCGTTCGCCCTGCTAGCAAATCCCGCACTTCCGCCGCCGGCTTTGGCTTGCTGAACAGATAGCCCTGCATCTCGGTGCAGCCGAGCGCACGCAGCAGTTCTTTCTGGGGCAGTGTTTCGACGCCTTCTGCGGTGGTCGTCATCTGCCGCGAGGCGGCGATGTTGACCACGGCCTGCACGATCGATGACGAGCCGTTGGCTTCGGCGATGTCGGTGATGAATGCACGGTCGATCTTGATCTTGTCGAACGGGAAGCGCTGCAGATAGCTCAGGCTGGAATAGCCGGTGCCGAAATCGTCGAGCGCGATGCGGACGCCGAGTTCGCGCAGCTGCTTCATGACGTCGAGCGCTGTCTCGTCGTCGCGGATCAGCACCGCCTCGGTGATTTCAAGTTCAAGCCGCCGCGCCGGTAGTCCGGAGGCGGCCAGCGCCGCGGCCACCTTGAGCGGCAACGATGTGCCACGGAATTGTGCCGGGGATACGTTGATCGCGATGCGCACGCCGTCTGGCCAGCTTGCGGCCTCGAGGCACGCGGTGGAAAGCACCCATTCGCCGAGCTGGTTGATGACGCCGATATCCTCGGCCACCGGAATGAAATCGACCGGCGAGATCATGCCGCGCTCGGGGTGGCGCCAGCGCAGCAGCGCCTCGCATCCGGCGATGCTGTCGTCGCGCAGGTTCAGGAACGGCTGATAATACACTTCGAAGCCGCCCGCCGTGAAGCCGCCACCGGAGATCGCCTGCCGCAGATCGGATTCGAGCAGCCGGCGTGCCTTGGCTTTGGCGTTCATCTGCGGCTCGAAGAACCGGAACGTGCGGCGGCCCTCGGCCTTGGCGCCATACATCGCGAGGTCGGCATTCTTCAGCAATTCGTCGAGATCGGTGCCGTCGCGCGGCGCCATTGCGATGCCGATCGAGGCGTCGGTCAGCAGCCGATGGCCGAGGCATTCGTAAGGTTCGCGGATCGCAGCATAGATGCGACTGACCAGATCGGTGATGTCGGCCTGGGCGCCGACATCGGTCTGCACGATGGCGAATTCGTCGCCGCCGAGCCGCGCCACCACGTCGGAGCCGCGGACGCACAGCCGCAGCCGGCGCGCGATTTCCTTCAGCAGTTCGTCGCCGACCGGGTGCCCCAGCGTGTCGTTGATGCTCTTGAATTCGTCGATGTCGATATACAGCACCGCGCAGTGGCTGCCGCGGCCGACGCGTTTGAGTTCGCGGTCGAGCTCGGTGCGGAACAGCGTGCGGTTCGGCAAATCGGTCAGCGCATCGAAATGGGCGAGATGCGCGATACGTTCCTCGGCCTGCCTGCGCTCGGTGACGTCTTCATGGGTCGCCACCCAGCCACCATCGGCCACCGGCTGCGACACGATCTGGATCGCACGGCCGTCCGCGGTCCGGATGGACAGGCTATGCGAGCGGGCGACATTGCGCAGCACCGTCTCGACATGCGCATCGACATCGCCGTCGAACGACCCCGTTTGATGCCGATATTCGATCACACTGCGAAAGGGGAGGCCGGGCACGATGACCTCAGCCGAAAGCCCGTACATATCGAGATAGCGTTGATTGCAGACGACCACGCGTGCATCGGCATCGAACAGCAGCAGGCCCTGGTTCATGTTGTTGATCGCCGTCGCCAGCCGGTTTTTCTCCAGCGTCAGTTCGCGCTGCGCGCGGGCATTCTGACGGCGGATTTGCCGGGTGATGACGAACAGGAAACCCGTCAACAGCAGCGTCGATCCGGCAGCGAGCACGATCAAGAATTTGGTCTGGCTGCGCCAGTCGGCGAGAGCGCCTTCAACCGACGCGGTCGCGATCAGCGCAATGGGAAAGCCTTGCAACGAGCGGATCGAGCCGAGCCGATCGGCATTGTCGATCGGGCTGACACTGCGGATCGATATCGGCTCGTTGCTGACACGCAGGTGTTGGAGCAGGGGGCCGTTGAACTGTCGGCCTATCTGTCCCGGCATGCTCGGATACCGCGCCAGCAGCGTTCCGTCGCGATGAAACATGGCAACCGATGCGCCGTCGCCCAACGACACCGAGGCGAAGAACTTTTCCATATGCGCGGGCTCGATACCGCGCGTGATCACGCCGAAGAATTCGCCGCGCGGGCCGTTGATCCGGCGCGCGAACAACGTCTTCCATCGTCCGGTGATCCTGCTGAAGACCGGGCGTACGATTTCCTCGCCGCTGTAACTCTGTGATTTGATGGCTTCGAAATAGTCGCGGTCGGCCAGGTCGAGATCCGGCGGCGGCCACGCGCCCGTCGCGTTGATCAGCTTTCCGGTGGCATCGAGGACTGTCAACTCGCCGGGAAATTCGTCGTCGAGCTTCGACTTCAGCATGAGATGGGCTTCGAAGCCTGACATCGCGCGCGCAAAACTCTCCGGCGTCATGATGCCGTCGCTCATCAGTTGCGCGCGAAATCCCTTCTGGATGCGCTGCAATTCCTGAAACTGCTGATCGAAATGGTGCTGCAGCAGCAGCACCGTGTTTTCGAGCTCGCGCCGGCTGTTATCGAGCGCGCGCTGGCGGAAATTATCCACGGTCATGGCAGTGCCGATGACGATGGTGACGACGATCAGCGCGCCAGCGATCAACAGCCAGCGCACGACGCCGCGCCGCGGCGCCAGCGCGTGTGAGATCGGCTCGGCCGCAGATGTCCGCGCGTCTTCCGTCACTCGTCCCCCAGGCTGTAAGTGCTCGTCCTTACGCTCAGAAGGATATGACTACG
The DNA here is from genome assembly GCA_004173095.1 of Bradyrhizobiaceae bacterium. Classification (GTDB taxonomy): domain Bacteria; phylum Pseudomonadota; class Alphaproteobacteria; order Rhizobiales; family Xanthobacteraceae; genus Tardiphaga. The sequence goes on along the minus strand of SDZE01000153.1, from coordinate 2,700 downwards.
CGTCCAGTGGTAGAAGGAAGGTTAGGAAGCCCGGTGAACGACCGGTTAATTTTTCCCGGCAAGCCGTGGCTCGGACCGCAAATCGCCTGCGGCACATGGGGCGTCGCCAGTTGAGCTGGCAAGCTCAGGCAGCCAGGCTGCTGCGCGTGTTGTCCGGATAGGTCCGGTTGCGGCCGAGCGATTTGGCGGCATAGAGCGCGGTGTCGGCCTTGGCGATCAGCTCCATCATCGAGGTCTGGGCGGATGGCACCAGGCTGGCGGCGCCGACGCTCACGGTGGTGGGCTCCATGCCGTCGCGTTCGATGCTGCCGATCTCGCGGCGAATCCGCTCGCCGAGCTCGATGGCTGCGGTCAGCGACAGGCCGGGCAGGATCAGCGCGAACTCCTCACCGCCATAGCGCGCGGCGCAATCGCTGGCGCGCTTGCTATGGCGTGCGATGCTCCACGCAATGCCGCACAGCACGAGGTCGCCGGCCTGGTGGCCGTAACGGTCGTTGAACGCCTTGAAATGATCGGCATCGATCATCAGCAGCGCCAATGGCTGCTGCGCCCGCATCGCGCGCTGCCATTCCTTTTCGATGGCCAGGTCGAAGTGACGCCGGTTGCCGAGGCCGGTCAGGCCGTCGGTCAAAGCGAGCCGTGCCATCTCGTCTTCCATCGCGGCGCGCTTCCTCAATTCGTAAGCGAGGATCAGCATCAGCACGCAGGCGATCAGCGCGAGCGAGCCGATCGCGCCGGCGATCTGCAGCGCCTGCTTGTACCATTGCCCCAGGATCACATCCGTGGAGCGGCCGACGATGACGAACAGCGGATGCGAGCTGTCGCGCCAGACATACAGGCGTCGCACGCCGTCATTGGCCTGATCGCTGACATAGGAGCCGGTGAACGCCGCCAGCGCCCGCTGCACCGTCGGCAGCCGGCTGAGGTTCTGTCCGATATTGGTATCATACGGCGCGCGCATCATCAGCACGCCGTCCTGCCGCAGCACCGCGATCAGATCCTGCGGCTCCAGCTGCAGGCGTCCGACGATCTCGTGGAAGTAGTTGTACGAGATGAAGCCGGTGACGACGCCGAGAAACTGGCCGTCGCGCGCGGCGATGCGACGGCTCAGCACGATGCCGTAGGCGCCGTTATGCTGTCGGGGGTGCGAGATATAGAGCCCGAACAGGGGATCGCGCTGATGAATGGTGAAGAACATCTGGTCGGCGAAGTTCTGCGGCTTGGGATCGGTGGTCGAGGAATCCAGCGTGACGTTGCCGCCGGCATCCAGCACCTGGATGGCGCCGAAATGGCGCGCGGTGGCGGCATGGTCGAACAGCACCATCTGCCGCAGCTTGCGCGACAGTTCGGCCAGCTCCGGCGATGTCATGTTGGCGGCGACGTTGCGCATCGACAGATCGATCAGCTCGACATTGCGCGCGATCTCGGCGTCGATGCCGGAGGCGAGATTGTTGAGGGTCTGCTGCGCAAGCTTCTCGTCGCCGCGCCGCATGCTGAACAGCACGCTGGTGCAGATCACCGAAAAGCCGATCATGACGACCGCCGCGGCTGCAACGAGCCACAGCGGCGAAAACCGCCATCTCGGTGATTGGGCGTCGCGTGCAATCATGTTCAAGCAAAAGGATTCTGTTTCAATAATCCTGTGTAACACCGAAACCGCAATTTTCTCTCACGCGCGCGATGTCGCACGGCCCGATTTCGTCGATTTTCCCGCCGCGGTTAATGCGGGATGAAATTGCGCCGCGTGAATGCGCAGGGCCGGAACCTGCAGTTGCGCGCGCCGCTGCGCGTTCAAATGCCAGTGGTCAGCCTGCCGTTGATTTGCGCGCGCTGCGTGTGCGCCGTCGGCTGATCCGTGCAACCCGGATTCACACAACTCGATCGCACGCACGCGGATGTTGCGGTGATCGCCACCCTGCGTGGGGCGACGTGTTGGCGCGTCACTCTTTCCCTGCCGCGCGACTTGGCGTAGCGCTGATGCAAAGGACAACAACAAAGGGAAACCCCATGATCCAGGCTGTGATCTTCGATTTCGGCGGCGTCATCACCTCCTCGCCGTTCGAGGCCTTCGCGCATTACGAGCAGGCCCACGCTCTGCCGCGGGACATCATCCGCCGCACCAATGCGCAGAACCATCACGACAATGCCTGGGCGAAATTCGAGCGCGCCGAGATCGACATCGACGCCTTCGACCAGCTGTTCGCCGCCGAGTCCCAGGCGCTCGGCGCCGAGGTGCGCGGCCGCGACGTGGTCGGCCTCCTGAAGGGCGAGATCCGCCCCGCCATGGTGGAGGCGCTCCGCAGCATCAAGGCGCAGTTCAAGACCGGCTGCATCACCAACAATCTGCCCGCCAATGCGATGGGCTCGTCGGACGGCCGCGCGCTCTATGTGGCCGAGGTGATGGTGCTGTTCGATCACGTCATCGAGTCCGCCAAGATCGGCCTGCGCAAGCCCGATCCGCGCATCTACACGCTGATGACCGACGCGCTCGGCGTCGATCCCAGGGCGTGCGTCTATCTCGACGATCTCGGCGTCAACCTGAAGCCCGCCCGCGATCTCGGCATGACCACCATCAAGGTGACATCCGCCGCGCAAGCCCTGGCCGATCTCGAAGCCGCGACGGGATTGCAACTGCAGTAGCGCCAGCGCCCGCAGCGCCCCCTCCCCCGCAAGCGGGAGAGGGCCGGGGTGGGGGCGCCC
>SDZE01000089.1 GCA_004173095.1 Bradyrhizobiaceae bacterium | reverse complement strand
CTATGCTCCTCGCAATGACGGGGAGAGGGCGGAGCGGGGGCGTACGCGGCGGCGCTCACGTCTCGCCCTCCATGACTGCGATGGCTTCGTCCTCGTCGGCGCCGAGATAGGCGGCGATCACTTTCGGGTCGTCGCGGATCTGGCGCGGGGTGCCGTCGGCGATCTTGACGCCGTAATCGAGCACAGTGATGTGGTCGGAGATTTCCATCACCACCGACATGTCGTGCTCGATCAGCAGGATCGACGTGCCGTAATCGGCGCGGATGCTGAGCAGCAGCGCGTTGAGCTCGGCGCTTTCGCGCGCGTTCAGCCCGGCAGCCGGCTCGTCGAGGCACAGCAGCGCCGGCAGCGTACACATCGCGCGTGCAATCTCGAGCCGGCGCTGATCACCGTAAGGCAGGTTGCCGGCGGCGTCGTCGGCGCGCGCGAGCAAGCCGATCCGGTCGAGCCAGTTGCGCGCCAGATCGATGGCGGCTCTCTCTGCGGCGCGATAGGACGGCACGCCGAACAGGCCGAGAAATGTGTAGCCCGAGGCGCGCATGAGGGCGTTGTGCTGCGCCACCATCAGGTTTTCCAGCGCGGTCATGCCGGGAAAAAGGCGGATGTTCTGGAACGTGCGTGCCACCTTGGCGACTTTCGCGATGCGAAAATCGTTCAGCCGCTCGAGCTGCCATTCCTGCTCGGTATGGCGTAGCCGGATGGTGCCTGAGGTGGGCTTGTAAAAGCCGGTGATGCAGTTGAACACGGTGGTCTTGCCGGCGCCGTTGGGGCCGATCAACGCCGTGATCTTGCCGCGCTCCGCGGTGAAGGAGAGATCGTTGACGGCGATGATGCCGCCGAACCGCATGGTCAGGTTCTCGACGCTGAGAATCATATCGGTCATCCCGCGCCTTCCTTGACGAGGTCGGATGAGATGGCCTGATTGCGTTCGAGAAACACGGTGGGCTGGCGGTGGCCGATCAGGCCGCGCGGGCGCCAGATCATCAGCAGCACCATGGCCATGCCGAACACCAGCATGCGGAATTGTTCGAGCCCTCTGAAGAGCTCGAAGCCGCCGATCATCGCCAGCGCTGCCAGGGCGACGCCGAGTTGCGAGCCCATGCCGCCGAGCACCACGATGGCCAGCACCAGCGCCGACTCGTGAAAGGTGAAGCTCTCAGGACTGATGAAGCCTTGCCGCGTGGCGAAGAACGCTCCGGCGAAGCCGCCGAACATGGCGCCGATGGCGAAGGCGGTGAGCTTGGTCGTGGTGGTATTGATGCCGAGGGCGCGGCAGGCGACTTCGTCCTCGCGCAGCGCTTCCCAGGCACGGCCGATCGGCAATCGACGAAGCCGGCGTCAGCGGGATGCCGAACATGGTCGGGCGCGGAATGCCGGAGACGCCGTTGGGGCCGCCCGTCAGCGACTGCCAGTTCAGCAGCACCAGGCGGATGATTTCGCCGAAGGCCAGCGTGACGATGGCGAGGTAGTCGCCGCGCAGCCGCAGCACCGGAAAGCCCAGCAGGATGCCGAAGAACGCGGCGAGGATGCCGGCCAGCGGCAGGCACATCCAGAACGACCAGCCGAACGTGGTCGCGAGCAGCGCGTAGGAATAGGCGCCAACGGCATAGAAGGCGACATAGCCGAGATCGAGCAGGCCGGCGAGGCCGACCACGATATTGAGGCCCCAGCCGAGCATCACATAAGTGAGCACGAGGATGCCGAGATCGAGGATGTAGCGCTCGTTGTAGAAGATCACCGGCACCAGAAAAGTGAAGATCAGCAGCACCGGCACCAATGCGCGTCCGGCGAGCGCCAGCGCCTTGGTCGCGGAGGGCGGCACCACGCGCACGGTTTCGACCGGCCCCCACCAATGGCGCAGCAACTCGATCACGATGCTGCCGACAAACACCGTGGCGACCATGGCGGCGAGATCGCCGAACCGGGTCCAGTATGTGAGTTGTCCGTCCGAGCCCGCTTCGGTGCGGACCCCAATCATCAGCGAAAACAGCACCAGTGCGACCAGCGCCGAGATCACAGATTTTTTGATGATGAACGGAGCGTCGAGGCCGCGGGTGGTTTTGTTGGATGTCGATGCCACCATGATCCCGTCAGACTTTTTCGACTTCGGGACGGCCAAGCAGGCCGGTCGGCATGAAGATCAGCACCACGATCAGGATCGAGAAAGCGGCGACGTCCTTGTATTCGGTCGAGAAATAGGCGGACCACAGCGTCTCGATCAGGCCGATCAGCAGCCCGCCGAGCATCGCGCCGGGCAGCGAGCCGATGCCGCCGAGTACCGCCGCGGTGAACGCCTTGATACCGGCGACGAAGCCCATGAAGAAGTCGACCAGGCCGTAATACAAAAGGTACATCATGCCGGCGACGGCGGCGAGGGCGGCGCCGATCACGAAGGTCATCGAGATGGTGCGATCGACATCGACGCCGAGCAGCGAGGCCATTTTCTGGTCCTGCTCGCAAGCGCGCATGTCGCGACCGAGGCGGGTGCGTGCCACGAGGTAAGTGAAGAGTGCCAGCAACACCACGGTGGTGATCACCACAATGATCTGAATATTGGAGATGCGCACGGCAAAGCCGTCGGCGCTCTCATGCAGTGTGTAGCCACCAGTGATGATCGGCGGCACCGGTTTGACGCGCGCACCTTGCGCCACCTGCGAGAAATTCGTCAGTACGAAGGACATCCCGATCGCCGACAACATCGGAGCCAGACGAAACGAGTGCCGCAGCGGCCGGTAGGCGATGCGCTCGATGGTCCAGCCATAGAGCGAGGTGATCGCCATGGAGACCAGCAGCACCAGCAGCAGGATCAGCGGAATTGCTGTGAGGCCGATCGAGACGAGGATCAGGAAGGTGATCAGCGCAATGAAGCCGCCGATCATGAAGATGTCGCCATGGGCGAAATTGATCATGCCGACAATGCCGTAGACCATCGTGTAACCGATGGCGATCAGCCCGTAGATCGAGCCGAGCACGAGACCGTTGATCAGTTGCTGGGCGAAATAATCCATAGACCCCGTGTCAGCTGCCGTGTTCGCGTGGCGCAATGCTGAAATCCCGACAGCCGGAATCTCGTGATCACTGTTTCATTTTCTAACAGTGCTTTTGCGGGAACAGCAACAGGGACACCTGCGGCTAAGTTGGGCTGTCCGTGCTGTAATTTGCTGCAGCGCAATCTGCTCGACCATCGCATTTACTCCAGCACCGGCGCCCCAGCCGGTGGCCCGGAAATGCGCCGGTGGCTCCGGCGCGGCTTGGCGGGTTGGCATTTGGTTTTAGCAAGGGCAAATCGCGTGCGTGGCCGCGATATCCCCGGAAACTGGAAGTTAAGGTTACCAAATGGTTTACGTTGTCGCTGCGGCGGGCGGAGCGTTAGCTCTTCGTCAACCATATCGGCTCGCATGCGAGTCGCAGATGAAGCGATGGACGGCGGCATGGCAGAGCACGGCATTTTCCAGGAGACGATGTCCCAGGACAATTGGTCTGCCAAGGGCACGATCCAGGGCTGGCGGATCAGCACCTTCACCGGCGCTCTGCTGGCCTGCTATTTCATCCCGACCTGGACCATCTTCGCGTTCCGCATCATGGTGTCGCCGATCCAAGGCTTTTACGAGCGTCCGAACATTTCGCTGGCGCTGTTCCTGAGCGATCATCTGCAGCTGTCGAGCTTCGGCACGGTGCGCTACGCGTGGCTGCTGGCGCTGGTCAAACTGACGGTGGTGGCCTTCTTTGCCGTGTTCCTCGTCTTCATCACGCGGCCGAAGATCCGCAAGAGCGGCGGTTGCGACGAGGCTCTGGCGATGGCGCTCGCCATCGGTGGCGCGTTGTCCTTTGCCGGCATGGTGATGGCATGGCAGGTTGGCGAGATCGCCGCGATGCGACTGCATATCACCGAATTGCTGCTGATCCTCGGCGTGGCCGTGCTGATGGCCATCGAGCCGCCCATGCGCCGTGAAACGATTCAGGTGCAGGTGTGGTCGAACGCGGACCCCGGCCAGCCGCCGTCGCTGCAGAAGGCCGACGCCGCCGCGTAGGTCGCTCAGATCTGCAAGCCGAGTTCCTTGATCACCGCGCCTGCTTCCTTGGTAGCGTGGTTGGCCGCCGGCACCCCGCAATAGATCGCCTGCTGCAGCAGGATTTCCTTGATGTCGTCTGTCGTGAAGCCGCCTTCGGTGAGCGCGGCGCGGACATGCAGCCGAAACTCGTCCCACTGGCCGAGCGCCACCATGGTGCCGATGACCAATACGCGCCGGGTGCGATCGTCGAAATGCGGCCGGGTCCAGATTTCACCCCAGGCGTAGCGCGAGATCAGATCGAGAAAATCCGCGTTGAAACTGTTTTTGCCGGCGGCCGATTTATCGACCCACGCATCGCCGAGAACCTGGCGGCGCCTGGCAGTGCCATCGGCCGCACGTTGTGTATCGTCCATGGTGGTGTCTCCTTCCGTCATTGCGAGAAGCGAAGCGACGAAGCAATCCAGTTCTTGGCCTTCTGGATTGCTTCGCTTCGCTCGCAATGACGGCTGTAGGTGTGTGGTGAAGATCAGCGTTGCGTCAGAAATCCGACCACGGCTTCCGTGAAGGCGTGGCTCTGCTCGACATTCGAAATATGCGCGGCATCGAGCAGCGTCATGCTGGCGCCGGGAATATTGGCGCGGATAAATTCACCCGCCGCGACCGGCGTTGCGTTGTCTTGCCTGCCGGCGATCACCAGTACCGGGCTCTTGATCGTCGGCAGCAGCGCGCGCTGATCCAGCGTGCTGAGCGCCTCGCAGGCGGCGAGATAGCCTTCGACCGGTGTGGCCAGCAGCATCGCCTTCATTTTGGCGGTGGCGTCCGGCGCGCGCTCGCGGAAATCCGCGGTGAGCCAGCCACCGATCACCGCATCGGCGACCGCGGCGATGCCGCCTTCGCGCACGGCCTTGATGCGGTTGTGCCAGTTGGTGGGGTCGGGATAGTAGCAGCTGGTATTGGCCAGGATCATCTTGTTGAAGCGCTCCGGCGCATTGGCGCCCAGCCATTGCCCGACCATGCCGCCCATCGACAATCCGCACCAATGCACCTTGTCGAT
>SDZE01000528.1 GCA_004173095.1 Bradyrhizobiaceae bacterium | reverse complement strand
CAACATCTGGATGTCGTGGTCGTCGGTGCCGGTTTCTCCGGGCTCTATCTCCTGCACAAGCTACGCGGTCTGGGCCTGTCCGTGAAAGTGTTCGAGCAGGGCGGCGATGTCGGCGGCACCTGGTACTGGAACCGGTATCCCGGCGCGCGCTGCGATGTCGAGAGCATGCAGTATTCGTTCTCCTTCGATGACGAACTGCAACAGACCTGGGACTGGAGCGAACGCTACGCCCCGCAGCCGGAGATTCTGCGCTATGCCGGCCATGTCGCCGAGCGATACGACCTGCGCCGCGATATCACTTTTGACACCCGTGTGGAATCCGCCGTGTTCGATGAGATCGGCAAGCGCTGGACGGTCACCACGTCGGACGGCGCCAGCACGGTCGCGCAACATGTCGTGCTCGCCACCGGCTGTCTCTCCAATGCGCGCTCGCCGGATTTCAAGGGGCTGAAGGATTTCAAGGGCCAAGTCTATCACACCGGCAGCTGGCCGCATCAGCCGGTCGACTTCACCGGCTTGCGCGTCGGCGTCATCGGCACCGGCTCGTCGGCGATCCAGTCGATCCCGATCATCGCCGATCAGGCGGAGCAGCTTTATGTGTTCCAACGCACCGCCAATTTCAGCGTGCCGGCGCGCAACTCACAGCTCACCGAAGCCGAACGCAAAAGCTTTCGCGACAATTACGCAGAGATCCGCCGCGCGGCTCGCGAGGATTATCGCAATGGCATCTATCAGCCGATGCCGGACCGCGGCGCGCTCGATGATCCGGAAGATATCAGGCGAGAGAAATACGAATCGCGCTGGACCTCGGGCGGGCTCACTTTCATGGGCGTCTACAACAATCTCGGCCTCGATCGCGCGGCCAATGACACCGCGGCGGAATTTCTCCGCGCAAAAATCGCCGACATCGTCGAGGACCCGGAGACGGCGCGGCTGCTGCAACCCAACAGCCATCCCGTCGGCACCAAGCGCATCTGCGTCGATACCGACTATTACGCGACATTCAACCGGCCGAATGTGCAACTGGTCGATATCAAGACGCACCCGATCGAGGAAATCCTGCCGCATGCGGTGCGGACGGGTGGTCGAGACTATCAGGTGGACGCACTGGTGATGGCCACCGGCTTCGATGCCATGACCGGCTCGGTCGCCAAGATCGACATCCGCGGCCGCAACGGTGTGGCGCTGAACGACAAATGGGCGGAGGGACCACGCACTTATCTCGGCCTGATGAGCGCGGGCTTTCCGAACCTGTTCATCATCACCGGCCCGGGCTCGCCATCGGTGTTGTCCAACATGCTGGTTTCCATCGAACAACATGTGGACTGGATCACCGATTGCCTCGCTGCGATGCGCCAACGTGGCGCAGACACCATCGAGGCGACACGCGCGGCCGAAGACAAATGGGTCGATCACGTCAACGAGGTGGCGGCCGGGACGCTCTATCCGCAAGCCAATTCCTGGTACATGGGCGCCAACATCCCCGGCAAGCCGCGCATCTTCATGCCCTATATCGGCGGCGTCGGCGTCTATCGCAAAATCTGCAACGAGGTGGCCGCGAAGGGATATGAGGGATTCGAGATCAGTGCAGAGCGGAGAGAAGCCGCGCGCGCATAGCCTGTAGGGTGGTGTAGCCTGTAGGGTGGGCAAAGCGAAGCGTGCCCACCATGGCGTTTCGGTCTGTGCTGGTGGGTGGCGCTGGTGGGCACGGCGCAAGAGCGCCTTTGCCCACCCTACAGTTCGAATCCGTCATGTCCGGGCATGTTATCGAGTTTGCCGTTCGAACGCCGCACTGGCCTCCATACGCGCGCGCATCGTGAGCGGGTGCTGCGCTGCTGCAGCGCAGATATGCCTGTCTTGGCATGTGCGCTTAGCTGATAGAAAAACCTGTTGCTCTCGTCCAGAAGTTGCTGCAGCCTGTCGCAATTCTGGGGAGAGTTTTTTTATGCGTATATTGGGGACTGCTGCCCTTTGCCTGGGGCTGGGTGGCTGCGTGACCACCGAAACGGTTGCCTTCCGTGCAACTAATCCAACGCAGCAGGCCGTTATGCGTGATGGCCAGCCAGCACTTGTCTCACGGCAAAAGAGTTCAATTGTCTTGGTCCGCCCGGCAGCCCGGCAAATTCAAGCAAACGGCAGGCCGGTCTTTGTCGTAGGTATCAGCAATATCGGGCGAGGCCCGGTCGATTTTAGAGTTTCGCAGGTCGAGGCGCTCCAGAAAGTCGGCGAAGCCGAATTCCAGATGCAAGTAATCACTTATGAGATGCTTGCCCAAGAGGAGAAGAACCGGCAAGTCGCTGCCGCGATCATTACGGGATTGGCGGCAGGGGCCAATGCCTATGGTGCATCGAGAGCGGGCTATGGAAGCTACACGACTCCAAGCGGCAGGTCAGGTACCTTCTATAGTCCTACCGCAGCTGTCATTGCGCAGAACAACGCGGCGATTCAGAACGAGGCCATGATCGGAGCTACCATCGAGCAGGGGCAGCGCAACATGGCTGCGCTTGAGCAGGCCGTCATCAAAGACAACACGATGATGCCAGGGGAATGGTATGGCGGGCAGCTTCATCTGTCGCCACCCACCGTTCCCGCAAACGGAAGTCAGAAGTCATATACGATCGTTATCACCGTCGGCGGGGATCGTCATGTCGTCGATATTTCGCAAGCGCCGACCGGCGCGTGACACGATCGCCATCTTTCTTCAAAGCGTGCGGCAAAGCTGGGTGCGCGGGTCAAGCCCGGGTATGACACCGAGGTTGTTTGAACGGCGTGTCCTGCCATCAATCACGAGCGTATCCGCGGTCTGATAACGACGAAGCCCTGCTCGTCTGCCTGTAGGGTGGGCAAAGCGAAGCGTGCCCACCCTGGCGTTTCGGTCTGTGCTGGTGGGTGGCGCTGGTGGGCACGGCGCAAGAGCGCCTTTGCCCACCCTACAGTTCGAATCCGTGATGCCCAGGCATGACACCGAGTTTGCCGATTAGAACGCCGTATACCCGCCATCGATCACGAACGTATCCGCGGTGTGAAAGGACGAGGCCTTGCTCATCAGATAGACCGCGATGCCGCCGAAATTCCACGGTTCGTCGAACCGGCGCTTGAGGGCTGATGGTAACGATGATCCGTAATGCCTCATCTTTCGCGCCACGAAAAAATCAATTATAGATTGTATAATCTTTGCCAGAATACCTTGGGGGAACCGATGTATCCGGTCGTCGGATTTGGTGGTGTGGAGATTACGAGCAATCAACTGCTCTGGGGGGTAGGACTTTATTTTCTTCTGAGCGCCATCGCGGCGGCGGTCGTTCCGGCCTATTTCATAAGTCGTCCGCGGGGGGATGGGTCGCTGGAAACGGCAGGAAAAGTGCTTGAGCTACGCGAGAAGCTGCGGGGCACTGTCCTAAAATTCCTCGGCGGCGCCGCCGTGATCGCAACTGTGATTACCACCGTCCAGTCCATCCGGTCGACTGAAGATACGTTCAAGAAAGCGAAGCTCGACCTTTTCAACGCGTCGCAAACATTGCTCCTTGACACCGCGACACCTGCGCAAAAACAGGTCGAGGCGTTGCAGGTCATGGCCTTCGTATCCAGAAGCGATCCCTCGTATCACCGCACGGTCTTCGATGCGTTGTCGGACTATATCCTGCGTCGGTCGAAAGCAGCCTGCTCTCGCGACGGCAGCCTCGTCGAGAACCGGCAGCTTCAGATTGCGTTCCGCATTTTCGGCGAGCGAAATCCCGCTCATGATCTGACGAATAAACGCTTCAATCTCGAACATTCATGCCTGACGGCTGTAGACATGCGTGACGAGCCGGGAGTGGTCAGAGGGTATCAGAAAATAAGACTGTCGAACGCGAACATGCTTCGCAGTGATCTTACGGATGTCAATTTCAATGGCGCCGAAATGTGGGGCGTACTAGCGAGCGATTATCTCAATCCGGAATGGGAAAAGGAAATTGGCTATAAGCTGCATCGAGGAGAAAAGGGGGATCTGAGGGGAAAGGAAAGTTATTCGAATGGCCATGAACGACGGCGATTCGTGGCGCACTTCATCAGGGCCGATCTCCGCGGCGCCAATCTTTCAGATTCAAGCCTGACCGGCGCCGATTTTTCCGGCGCGAGGCTCCGAAATACTGTTTTCAAGAACGCGAACATATCGCGGGCCAATTTCAATGGTGCTCAGGAATTGACGGCAGCGCAACTGCTGGAGGCCTGCGTTGGACGCGTCGGCATGACTGACAATGAGATCGAAAAAGAGCAGCCGTATTTGTGGAATGACCTCCGCGACGAGATTGCGAAGACAGGCATACCGCGCTGTCGTTGACCATCCGGACACACGAAAGACAATTTTGACAAACCGCCGCCCCACTGGCCATCCGCCTGTCTTCGCATGTACCCCGAAGTTGGAAGCCAGGGGGCGCCCCGGGCATAACGGAGAGTGCCGACACGAAGCGTGCCGCGATCGGTGTTGACTAGAACGCCGTATACCCGCCATCGATCACGAACGTATCCGCGGTGTGATAGGACGAGGCCTGGCTCATCAGATAGACCGCGATGCCGCCGAAGTCCGACGGCTCGCCGAAGCGGCGGGTGGGGATGCGCGGCATCACATTGGCGACGAATTTGTCGTTGCCCATGATCCCCGCCGTCATGTCGCTCTTGATCCAGCCCGGCAGGATCGCGTTCGCCGTGACGCCCTGACGCGCCAGTTCGACGGCCAATGCGCGCACCAGTGCGTTGATCGCGGCCTTGGTCGCGGCATAATGTTCGTTGCGCGCGGTGCCGAAGATCGAGGCGAGGCTCGAGGTCGCCACCAGCCGGCCGAATTTGTCGCCGGCTTCGGCGCGCTCGGTCATGTGGCGTGCCGCCACCTGGAAGGCGTGGAACACGCCGTCCAGATTGGTTGCGAACATGGTGCGCCACTGTTCCTCGGTGCGGTCGATGAAATTGTGCCGACCGCCGCCGCCGATGCCGGCATTGGCGAAGCAGCCATCGACGCGGCCGAAAGTCTTCAGCGTCGCCTCCATCGCGGCCTTCACCGACGCCGTGTCAGTGACGTCGCAGATCTGCGTCTGCACCTTGCCGGCAAGGCCGTCCATGCTCGCGGCCGCAGCCTTGTTCTTCTCGGCATTGCGGCTCCAGATCGCGACATTGCAGCCGGCAGCAGCCAGCGCCTGCGCGATGCCGAGGCCGATGCCGCCATTGCCGCCGGTGACGACGGCCACGCGGCCCGACAGATCGAAGATGTTGCTCATGGTGTTTCCTCGTCCGGCGCAGGTTGTGCCTGCGTCCATTGATGATCAGCTGTTCGATCGCAAGCATGGACAAGCGCGTCCGAAAAATCAAATATGCCGTCGAAATCCAGTTGCATGATCCCGAAAAGCGGACACCGGTTTTTCGGATCAGATCATGCGCAGAAGAGTCCACACCGCGGAATTAAGACGCGGGTTCATCGCGAGGAAACCATGCAGTTCACACACGTCACGCTCGATTTCGACGGCCATGTCGCCATCCTGAAGCTCGATCATCAGGAGGTGATGAATGCGGTCTCCATGGACATGCTCGGCGGTCTCGCCGAAGCGTTGGCTGAAATCGACGAGCGCCGCGACGATGTGCGCTGCCTGGTCATCACTGGCGCCGGCCGTGCATTCTGCACCGGTGCCAACCTGCAGGGTCGCAACAACGGCGTAACTAAGCGCAACGGCGCTGGTGCCTCGCTGGAGACGGCCTTCCATCCGTTCCTGCGCAAACTTCAAGGACTGCACTGCCCGATCATCACCGCCGTGAACGGTCCTGCTGCCGGCGCCGGTATGAGCTTCGCGCTGATGGGCGATCTCATTCTGTGCGCGAAGTCATCCTACTTCCTGCAGGCGTTCCGTCGCATCGGCCTGGTGCCGGATTGCGGCTCGACCTGGATCCTGCCGCGGCTGATCGGCAAGGCGCGTTCGGTGGAGCTGTCGCTGCTTGGCGAAAAGCTGCCGGCCGAAAAAGCGCTGGAGTGGGGCCTCGTCAACCGCGTCTACGACGATGCCGCGCTGATGGACGAAGCCATGAAGCTCGCGCATGATCTCGCCAATGGCCCGACCGTCGCGCTGTCGCTGATCCGCACGCTGTATTGGGAAAGCCCGCAGAATTCGTTCGAAGATCAGATCAATCTCGAAGTGAAGTCGCAGCGCATCGCCGGCAATTCGCCGGATTTCAAGGAAGGCGTCGCAGCTTTCCTTGAAAAGCGTCCCGCCAAATTCACGGGCAAGTAAAGTTGAGCGCGTCGTCCGTCGCCGAGTTGCTGTCGCGGAGCGTCCGCGCGTGGTGCCCCGGCGCCACCGGTGTCGCCGATGTGCAGCGTCTGTCCGGCGGCGCCAGTCAGGAGACGTGGTCGTTCGATATCACGCATCCGGATGGCGCCATCGGCGCGATCCTGCGTCGCGCGCCGCCGGGCTATGGTGCCGCACCCGGCCGTGCGGCGGGGCTCGATGCCGAAGCCGTGCTGATGCAACTGGCTCATGACGCGGGCGTGCCGTCGCCGAAGGTGCTGCATGTGTTGCAGGCAGCCGACGACCTCGGCATCGGTTTCATCATGCAACGTGTCGCTGGCGAGACGATCCCGCGCAAGATTCTGCGCGACGATGCGTATGCCGCGGCGCGGCCGAAACTGGCGCGACAATGCGGCGAGATCCTCGCCGGGATTCACGGATTGGCAGCCGATGGTCTGCCGCCACTTCGGCGGATGGATGCCGCCACCGAAATTGCCGATCTGCAGCAGGAGATCGATCAGTTCGGCTGGCCGCGGCCGGTGTTCGAACTCGCCTTGCGCTGGCTGCGCGACAATGATCCAGGTCCGTCCGCCCGCGTGACGCTGGTGCATGGGGATTTTCGCCACGGCAATCTGATGATCGGCGCCGATGGCGTGCGCGCGGTGCTCGATTGGGAACTCGCGCATCTCGGCGATCCCATGGAAGATCTCGGCTGGATCTGCGTCAATTCGTGGCGCTTCGGCAGCATCGACAAACCGGTCGGCGGCTTCGGCCAATATGACGAATTGTTTGCGGGCTATGAGGCTGCAAGCGGCACCGCGGTCGATGCGCACAGAGTGAAATTCTGGGAAGTGATGGGCACGCTGCGCTGGGGCGTGATGTGCGTCAGCATGATGCAGCGCTTCAGACTCGGCCCCGATCATTCGATGGAGCGCGCGATGATCGGGCGGCGATCGTCGGAGACGGAGATCGATCTGCTCAGGCTGCTGGCGCCGCGGAGGGCATGAGATGCAGGACGAACCGAGGCCGGACGAACTGGTCAAGGCGGTGGCGGATTTCCTCCGCAACGACATCGCGCCGCAGATGTCGGGCCATGCCGGCTTCAAGCTGCGCGTGGCCATCAATGCGCTCGATCTGGTGACGCGGCAGTTGCTGCATGCGGACGACAGCGATGCTGCCGAATTGCACAGCCTGCAACTGCTGCTCGGCGTGCATGGCACGGTGCAGGGCCTCAATCAGGATCTGGCGGAGCGGATCAGGCAGGGCGACGTCGATCTGGCGACGCCCGGTCTGCACGAGCATCTGTGGCAGACGACGCTGGCGAAGCTCAAGGTCGATCAGCCGAATTATGCGGCGTATAAGCAAGAGGTGGAGAAGTAGGGTGGGCAAAGGCGCCCTTGCGCCATGCCCACCATTCTTCACTGAGAGCTTGATGGTGGGCACGCTTCGCTTTGCCCACCCTACATGCTCGACATGAGGTTCAGCGCTTACTTTCCCTTCCAGTTCGGCTTGCGCTTTTCTGAAAACGCCTTCGGGCCTTCCACATAATCTTCCGATGCCGCCATTGCTTTCACTGCGGGATAATCGCGCTGCTCGGTGATCGCCTGTTCGAGCGAGACCGCCATACCCTTCTGGATTGCCTGCTTGGAGGCGCGGATCGACATCGGCGAATTCTGGCAGATCGTCTCGGCCCAGCGCAGCGCGACGTTCAGCGCTTCGCCTTGCGGCACTACCTCATTGACGAAGCCGAGTTCGAAGCCTTCCTGCGCCTTGACGTGACGCGCGGTGAGAATCATGCCCATGGCGCGCTTCATGCCGATCTGGCGCGGCAGGCGCTGCAG
The DNA here is from genome assembly GCA_004173095.1 of Bradyrhizobiaceae bacterium. Lineage (GTDB taxonomy): Bacteria > Pseudomonadota > Alphaproteobacteria > Rhizobiales > Xanthobacteraceae > Tardiphaga. The sequence goes on along the minus strand of SDZE01000528.1, from coordinate 7,993 downwards.
ACCGCCGGCGAGCGCAGCAAGGCCGACGCGCGGCTCGGGCAACGCGAATGTCGCGTTCTCTGCGGCAATGATCAGATCGCAAGCGAGCGCGATCTCGAAGCCGCCGCCCATGGCGACGCCGTTGACCGCCGCGATGATCGGCTTGTCGCAATCGAAACGCGCGGTGAGGCCGGCGAAGCCCGACGTGTTCCAGCCGCGCTTGCCGCCGGCAGCCTGCCATTTCAGATCATTGCCGGCACAGAAGGCCTTGTTGCCGGCGCCGGTGACGATGGCCACCCACTGCTCGGGATCGCCGGCGAAGTCGTTGAACACCTCGTGCAACTCATTATGCGCGTCGGTGTGCAGCGCGTTGTACACTTCGGGCCGCGACAGTGTGACGATGGTGATCGGACCCTTGCGGGTGACGGTGGAGAATTCCAGGGCCATGGTGGCCTCCCTTTGTCGGCAGTGTTTTTCGTTGCGCAGAATTTCTCGCTCGGCATGGCTGCGCTTGACTTGGTGACACGATGCCATCTTAATCGCCCGATTAACAAGAGCAACAAAGCTCATACGAAACATCGGGAGTAGCGCCGTGGATTTCTCATTGCCGGCAGATCTTGTCGCCTATCTGGCCGAACTCGACGCTTTCATCGTGCGCGAGATCAAGCCGCTCGAGGCGCAGGATGACAATATCCGCTTCTTTGATCACCGGCGAGAATGGGCGCGCACCGATTTCGACAATGGCGGCCTGCCGCGTCATGAATGGGAAAAGCTGCTGCGCGAAGCGAAGAACCGCGCCGACGCCGCCGGCCATCTGCGCTTTGCGATCCCCAAGCGCTACGGCGGCAAGGATGGCAGCAATCTCTGGATGGCCGTCATTCGCGAGCATTTTGCGTCGAAGGGGCTCGGCCTGCACAACGACTTGCAGAACGAGCACTCCATCGTCGGCAATCTGCCCTTGGTGACGATGCTCGATCGCTATGGGCGCGATGACCAGAAGGAGATGATCGAGGGATCGATCGCCGGCAAATATCGCATCACCTTCGGTCTCACCGAGCCGGAACACGGCTCCGACGCCACGCATATGGAGACCACAGCGGTCGAGACGACGCGCGACGGCGTGAAGGGCTGGCTCATCAACGGCGAGAAGATGTGGACCACGGGCATGCATGTCGCCACCCACTGTGCGCTGTTCGCGCGCACTTCGGGGAACGACGGCGACGCGCGCGGCATCACCTGCTTTCTGGTGCCGGCGAAGGCACCGGGCGTCAAGATCGAAGAATATATGTGGACCTTCAACATGCCCACGGATCATCCGCGGGTGTCGTTCACGGATGTGTTCGTGCCGGACGATGCACTGTTCGGCGAGATCGGTCGCGGCCTGTCTCTCGCGCAGTGTTTCGTGCACGAGAACCGGATTCGTCAGGCGGCGAGTTCGCTCGGTGCCGCCGTCTACTGCATCAATGAGAGCGTGAAATATGCGCGCGAGCGAAAGCCGTTCGGCGAGGAACTGGCGCGCAACCAGGGCATCCAGTTTCCGCTCGTCGAACTGGCGACGCAGGCCGAAATGCTACGCCTGCTGATCCGCAAGACGGCGTGGGAGATGGATCAACTGACCCAGGCGCAGGTCGAGCACACGCTGTCGGACAAGGTGTCGATGTGTAACTACTGGGCCAACCGATTGTGCTGCGAGTCCGCCGATCGCGCCATGCAGGTCCATGGCGGCATGGGCTATTCGCGCCACAAGCCGTTCGAGCACATCTATCGCCACCACCGCCGCTATCGCATCACCGAAGGCAGCGAGGAAATCCAGAAGCGCAAGGTGGCGGGATTTCTGTTCGGCTATATGGGCGCGGGGAAGCATTAGCTGTTCGAGCGCCGCATTCATCCGCAAGCCTCTCAGCCGTCATTGCGAGGAGCGTAGCGACGCGGCAATCCAGCGCCACAGGGAAGGACTGGATTGCTTCGCTGCGCTCGCAATGACGACTGAAGGCTCAGTCGATCAATGCCGTGATCTCCGCAGGCGTCGTCACGAGATGCTTGGCGCCGGCCTTCGTCAACTCGGTGCGCCCGCCATAGCCGTAGATCACGCCGATCGCCGCGATGCCGTTATTGGCAGCGCCGATCACGTCGTGCTTGCGATCGCCGATCATGATCGCACGCGCGGGATCGGTCGCGGTCTCACTGAGCGCATATCGCAGCAGGTCGCTCTTATCGACGCGGGTGCCGTCGAGCTCCGAGCCGAACACCCGCGCAAAATACCTGCGCAGCGCGAAGTGATCCACGATGCGATCCGCGAACACATGCGGCTTGCTGGTGGCGACGTAAAGCGTGCGGCCGGATTCATGCAGCGCAGCCAACACCGGCACGATGCCATCATACAGCGTGTTCTCGAACAGGCCGATGGTGCCGAAGCGCTCGCGATAGAGCTCGACGCCGCGGTCAGCATGTTCCTCGCCGCCAAGCAGCGCCACGAAGCTCGCGCGGAGCGGCGGGCCGATGCACCAGGTCAGTTCGTCCTGGCTCGGCACGGGCACGCCCAGTCTGCCGAGCGCATATTGAATCGAACCGGTGATGCCGATCTTGGGATCGGTCAGCGTGCCGTCGAGGTCGAAGAAGATGGTGTCGATATTGCGCGTCAATTGGCATATCTCGCGGTGAGGTCGCGCGAAATCCGCGCCCCTTCCTCGACATGGCGACGCACGGCCGTCATCGCTGCGGGCGTGCAGGTCCGATACGTTTGCTGAAAGCCATTATAGCCACGGTTGAAGGCCGCGATCATGCGGGCGCGGCGCTCGCCGGAGGGCGTCTCGGCATCGACCAGCGCCTGCATCTCGCTGCGCCATTTGTTGCCTTCATTGTTGCCGCAGATGCCGCGCAGATAATGCAGGGCGCCGAGAATCTCGGACATGCGCTGCAACTCGCCATCGAACGGCGCAGCGCCCTCCTGCGCCCGGACGGGCGTGGCACCGAGGGTGGCGACGATCAGAAGGATGAGCAACGGCTGGCGCATGATGGGTCCGGAACCCGGCTGATATGCCCGCTGGAGGCGGCCGAAGCAAGGCGAAGCGGTGGAGGTGGTAAACCCCTCAGGCTTCCGCGAGGTCTTGTGCCATGGCCAGAATCGCGGCGAGGCCGTCGGTGGTGCTGTATTGGCCGAGATCCGCAGGATCGACCCATTTGAAATCGTCGTGTTCGTCGTTCAGCTCGGGTTCGCCTTCGACCCAGCGGGCGGCGAAGGGCATGATCAGATAGTGCCCGCCGACGCCGTCCTTGGGCAACACTTCGCGAAAGCCGGACAGGCCGACGATGTCGATGACGAGGCTGGTTTCCTCCATCACCTCGCGCGCCAGCGCCTCGGCCAGCGACTCGCCAAATTCGACGCGTCCGCCGGGCAGGGAATACAGGCCCTTGCCGGGCGAGCGGGCGCGGCGGACCAGAAGCACCTTGCCGTCGCGAAAGATCGCGGCGCTGGTGGCGAGTTGCGGATGCATGGGGTGGGACAACGTGCGGCCTTATTGTGCCATGATGGTGTCGATGTCGGATTGCTCGTCGCGGCCGTTGATGATGCCGCCGGCGGCGCTCAGCATCGGCTTGATCCAGCCGGCAGCCTGTTCGGCCAGCCTGGCGCGGGTCGCATCCTGCTGCACGGTGCGCATGGCATCGCCGACGGTGGAGAGCACCTTCGTCATTCTGGCAATGGTGGAATCGAATTCGGAGCGCACGGCGGGCGGCGCGGCCTCATACGCTGCGATGGCGAGATCGCGCCCCTTGAAGTTCGACTTGATGAAGTGCTCGGCATAGGTCAGCGGCTGCCATTCCAGAAACAGTTCATAGCAGTCCGGCATGTCCGGAATCAGCTCGAGCAGCATGATCGCTTCATTGAAATGATTCAGATAGTCGGTGGCGAGACCGGTGCGCGGATTGATATTGGCCGCAGCAAGCACCTCGGCCGATGCCGGAAGGCCCGTGCCTGCGCTCTCCCAATCATGCTGCGCTGGTTGCAGGGCCGTCATGCTCATAGTCGCCACTGTTGGCGTTTCAGGTTAAAACGATCTGAAAACTTAAGGTCGAAGCTCTGAATGTGTGGAAGGTTCGTCATTACATCGGCGCCGGAGGCGATGCGACAGGTATTTGGCTACGTTGAGCAGCCGAATTTCCCTGCACGTTACAATATTGCGCCCACCCAACCGGTGCCGGTCGTCATCGTTGAGAACGGAGCCCGCCACTTTCGCCTGATGCGCTGGGGCCTGGTGCCGTCCTGGGTGAAGGACCCGCGCAAGTTTACATTGTTGATTAATGCACGCGCTGAAACGGTGCAAGACAAGCCGGCTTTCAAACACGCACTCCGGCGTCGCCGCTGCCTGATTCCGGCGGACGGCTACTACGAATGGCAAAGCGCTGGTGGACGCAAACAGCCCTATTTCATTTATCCGCGGGCGGGCGGCCCGATCGGCTTCGCGGGGCTCGCCGAAACCTGGATGGGGCCGAATGGCGAGGAGACAGACAGCGTCGCCATCATCACGGCCGAGGCGACGGCGGGAATGTCGGTGCTGCATCACCGGGTGCCGGTGACGATTGCGGCTGACCGGTTTGCGCAATGGCTGGATTGCCAGAGCGATCGCGCCGACGAGGTGATGGAATTGCTGGTGCCGCCGGCGGATGGCGCATTTGCCTGGCATCCGGTTTCGCCCGTGGTCGGCAGGGTGGCCATCGACGAGGCGCAATTGATCCTGCCGATCTCGGACGACGCGATGCGGGCGGCGGAGCAGCCGGCCCGCAAGGCTCAGCGCAAGGCGACCATGACGCCGGCGGATGGGCAGGGATCGTTGTTCTGAATACGGCTACCTTGCGACAGTTGCCGCTCTAGGCGCCCTGCGCGCTACGGCGTGGGTTCGCGGCCATCCAGCCACTTGGCGTAGATCACGCGATCCTGCTCGACGTAATCGAGGCGTTCGTAGAACTTCTGCACCTGCGTGTTGTCCGAGCGGACCAGCAGCATCAGCTTGGCGATGCCGCGGGTGCGCAGCCAGTCTTCCGCCGCCGCCATGATGGCGCGACCAAAGTCCCTCCCCTGATGGTCGGGATCGACAGCCACATAATAGACCCAGCCGCGGTGGCCGTCATGGCCGACCAGCACCGAGGCGACGATGTCGTCGCCGTCACGGCCGACCAGGATGTCGGAGTTTTCGTCGCGGCGCGCGAGCGCAATGTCGGCCGCGCTATCGTTCCACGGCCGCGCGAGATTGCAGCGCTGCCAGAGAGCGATAACGACGGCGACCTCCGCATCGGCAATAGGCGTGACCGTCATGGCCATGCGGGCAACAGCACCTTGCCGGGATTGAGGATGTTGAGCGGATCGAGCATCGTCTTGAAGCCGCGCATCAACTCCATGGCGACGGGATCCTTCACGCCCGGCAGGTCGGCGGCCTTGAGCTGGCCGATGCCGTGTTCGGCGGAGATCGAGCCGCCCATGCGCAGCACCACCTCGAACACGACATCGCTGACATCGTGCCAGCGCGACAGGAAGGCCTGGCGGCCGTCCTTGTCGCCCAATGTGTCCGCCGGCTGGCTGACATTGTAGTGGATGTTGCCGTCGCCGAGATGGCCGAATGGCACCGGGCGGGCGCCGGGCATCACTTTGGCGACCGCGGCATTGGCTTCTGCGATGAAGGCCGGAACGGCCGCGACGGGCACCGAGATATCGTGCTTGATCGAGCCGCCTTCGGGCTTCTGCGCCGGCGAGATTTCCTCACGCAGTTTCCAGAACGCCTGGCGCTGGCTCATGTTCTCGGCGATGGCGGCGTCGTCGACGATGCCATCCTCAAAGCCGCGCTCGAGAATCGATTCCAGCGTCGCCCGCGCATCGTCGCGGCCGGACGACAGTTCCATCAGCACGTACCAGTCGTGCTTGCTGGTGAGCGGATCGCGAATGCCGATGCCATGGCGGACGCTGAAATCCACCGCGATATGCGCGATCAGTTCGAAGCTGGTGAGGCTGCCGCCGGCAGCGGAGCGCGAGATATCAAGCAGCTTCAGCGCATCGGCCGGCGACTTCAGGCCGACAAAGGCGGTCTCTACCGCGCGCGGCTTGGGGAACAGCTTCAGCGTCGCGGCCGTGATGACTCCCAGCGTGCCTTCGGCGCCGATGAAGATGTTGCGCAGGTCGTAGCCGGTATTGTCCTTCTTCAGCTTCGACAGGCCGTTGAGGATACGGCCGTCGGCGAGCACGACTTCGAGGCCGAGCACCATCTCGCGGGCCACGCCGTAGGCCAGCGCGGTGGTACCGCCGGCATTGCTGGAGAGGTTGCCGCCGATGGTGCAGCTGCCCTCGGAGCCGAGCGACAGCGGAAACAGGCGGTCGGCGTCGGCGGCGCGCGCCTGGGCGTTCTGCAGGATCAGGCCGGCTTCCACCGTCATGGTGTTGGACGACGTGTCGAGGTCGCGGATCTTGTCCATGCGCTTCAGGGACAGCACCACCTCGCCGCCATAAGGCGTCTGGCCGCCGACCAGGCCGGTGTTGCCGCCTTGCGGCACGATGGCGGTGCGGGTTTGGCTGGCCAGCTTGCAGATCGCGGCGACTTCTGCCGTCGAGCCCGGGCGCAGCACCAATGGCGAGGTGCCGGAGAACAGGTTGCGCTCCTCGGTGACATAGGAATGCACGTCGGCAGGATCGGTCAAAGCGTGCCTGTCGCCGACGATGGCAGCGAAGCGGGCGATCGTGTCGGGCGAGAGCGGGGCCGGCTTCGGCAGGATGACGTTCATGAGAGTCCCTGATGCGTTTTTTGTCTTGTCGTTTTGTCTTGCAGCGTTCGTTTTGCAGCGTTCGTCTTGCAGTTGCCCGGTGGTCGAGCCGGTCAGGCGGCTGCGCGTCGCAGCCGGTCGTTGATGGCTTCGCCGAGGCCGTGTTGCGGCACCGGCATCACCGCAATGCCGGTGGCGCCGGTTTCCAGCGCGATGGCGTCGAGGGCGCGAAGATAGCCGAAAAGATTGGCGGCGGCTTCCCCGAGATCGCCGTTTTCGGACAGGTTCATCACCGCCTTGGCCTGCGCCGATCCGGGCAGTGCCGCCGGGCCGAAAGCGAGCAGGGCCTCGCCTGGCGTGACATCCACGGCCATCAGCCGGACCGGCGTCCGCGGCGCGTAATGCGAGGCCAGCATGCCGGGCGCGCGGGGGTGGCTGTCGTCTTTGCCGGACTGTTCCGGCTGCGCCAGAGCCATGCCGAGCACAGCTTCGATCGCCTCGCGCGGCAGGCCGCCCGGCCGCAGCAGCATGGGCTGTTCGAAGCAGCCGATGATGGTTGATTCCAGCCCGACCGCGAGCGCTCCGCCATCGACGATCAGATCGATGCGGCCGTCCAGATCGGCCTTCACATGGGACGCGAGGGTCGGTGACACATGGCCGGACAGATTGGCCGAGGGTGCCACCACGGCGCCGCCGAACGCCTGCAGCAGCGCCTGCGCCACGGGATGATCCGGCACCCGGATCGCCACCGTATCCAGCCCGGCGGTGGCGAGATCCGAAATCGGGCAGTTGCCGGCCTTGGGCAGCACCAGCGTCAGCGGCCCCGGCCAGAACGCCGTCGCCAGCGCCAGCGCGCGCGCATCGAAGCGGGCGATTTGCCGGGCGGCATCGATGTCCGCCACATGGGCAATCAGCGGGTTGAAGCTGGGCCGGCCCTTGGCCGCGTAGATCGCGGCCACGGCCCGCGGATTGGCCGCATCGGCGCCGAGCCCGTACACCGTCTCGGTGGGGAACGCGACCAGCCCTCCCGCGCGCAGGCAGTCGGCCGCCTCCGCTAGGGCGGCAGCGCCGATGATCCGGGTGGTGAGGGCCGTGTGCATGACGGGTTCATAATAAAAATGTCGCCCGCTTGATACAGGCCTTCTTGCGGTCTGCGAAACCCGTCGCTATACAGCCGGCTCTTGTCGGAGTGTGGCTCAGCCCGGTAGAGCACTGCGTTCGGGACGCAGGGGTCGCAGGTTCGAATCCTGCCACTCCGACCATGATTTCA